>CAZPIE010000001.1:0-41174 GCA_964586275.1 uncultured Methyloversatilis sp.
GCTGGTCATGCGAATTCCCGGCTGGAAATAATGAAGCCGGATTTTATTGTCTTAACTTTCATGATGCGAAACACCCTGCATCATGAAAAGGCCCGCCCCCCTTCGCCCCCCTCGCGGGGGGTTCGCAACGGCTCGCTGCGCTCGATATTACGGGGAGTCCTCAACAAAGCGTTCGGCGCGTGCCGCGCTTCCTTGGGGCGGCCCGGCGGAAGCGCTGCGGTTTTTCACGTTAACTCAAGATGCGGGCGTGCAGGTAAAGTCCGCGCTCGTAAAGTCCGGATACTGCTTGGCGGCGCCGATGACATGGCCCACCCACCAGAGCGCCAGGAAGGTTTGTAGCTCGCTCGGGTCGAAGTTTTCCGCCGTGAGAATCTCGGCGGCAAGGTGCTCGAACTCCTCCTGCTCGCTTCTATGGTCGTCCAGACCAGGGTAGCCAATGTCCGCCAGCAGTTTTTCCTCGGTCGCGAAATGAGCCCGGGCGCTGGTCATCAGCTCGGCAAAGAGCTGGTCGAATTTGAGGTTTCCCGCATCGCCGGGGTCGTCCAGGCAATCGGCCAGCGCATTGCATTGCTCGAGGAAATGCTTGTGCTGCGCGTCGAGAAGGTCGTTGCCCACGCTATAGCGCGGGTCCCAGTGCACCCGATTGGGCATGATGTCTCCCGATCAAAAGCCTAAAGATTCGACGACGGCCAAGAGGTCGGCGAAGCTGGCGGCTTCGAGTTTGGCCTTGAGCGCCGCCTTGTCCAGTCCATCGCATTCGAATGCGGTCAGGCCGACTTCGAAGGGCAGTTCGCGGATTTCCAGCGGCGACATGAAGCCGATATTGCAGATGTGAGTGATGCAGCGGCGCTCCGGTTCGCTAAGCGGGATGCCGTGTTCGCGCAGGATTTCGAGGTAGCGTTCGGCCGTGCGGTTGAGCTTGCCGCTGATCTCCATGGTGTTCTTCTGGCCGTCGGTGAGGATGGCCAGCGGCGGTCCGAAGAACACCGGCGTCTTGCCGACGTTGCGGGTTTTTTCCTCGCGCGTCAGCGCCGGGGGGACCCACGTGGGGTCCCCCCGGACTGGCTTGGGCTGCTCGGGGGAATCGGCCATCAATGCGGAACGGGATGGACGAGTTCGTGCTTGGCATCCTTCATGCCCTTGGCGAGCTGGGGCGGGGGCTCGGGCTGGAGCTGGACGAAGCCCTTGTTGCGCTCGCCGTCCTGGACGTTGTGCGGGTTGTGGCATTCGGTGCAGGTAAACCAGCGCTTCTTGCCGTTGCTCGTGAACTCGCCGATGCGCTTGCCGTGGATGCCGTCGCGCCAGTCGCGCAGCTTGTCGCCGTGGCACTTGCCGCAGAGCAGCTGCGGCTGGTCGAAGCTGACCGGGTCGCCAAAGTTGTCGACCAGCTTGTTGCGCTGGGTGGTGTGGTGGCAATCCATGCACCAGAGGCGCTCGCGGCCATGCTGGAAGTTGGCGAGATCCGGCACCATGGCGGCCATGGTCGGAATCGGTGTCGGCTTCTTGTCCTTCGGCAGGGTCGGGGGGGAGAACTGGGGGCCGACGCCGTTGTGGCAAGCGGTGCCGCACATCGGCATCAGGGCCAGCTTCTCGGAACGCGGCTTGACAAGCGCGTGGCCTTCCGGAATGTTCTCCAGGCCCGGCATCTTGCCCATCGGCACCGTGCCCTCGAAGGGGTCACCGTACCAGAGCGCCGCGCCCGTCGTCGGCGAGCACTTGACGTTCGGCCAGCCCGGTTTGATCTCCCGCTGGGTGATTTCCGAACTGCCCTTGCGGCTTTCGAAGCAGACCACGGGCTCGACCGCCGCCGCTTCCGCGGGAGCCGTTTCGGCTTGCGCGGGCGCGGCCTTTTTCTCCTCCGCGACGGCGGCGTACAGCACACCGCCGCAGAGGGCGATAACGCTTGTGTAAAGAGCGAATTTTTTCATGATCGTTGCCTCACTTCGCCGCGGCCGCCTGGCCGCCGTACTTGATCTCGCCCTGCAGGATGCCGATGGCGCCCTTGAGCAGGATGGTCAGGATGAAGAAGCCGAACGCCCAGATGCCCAGCGTCATCAGCACCTCGACAAAGCTCGGGTAGTACTCGGTCACCTCGCCGATCGGAGAGGGGATGAAGCCGGGAACGATCAGGCCCATGCCCTTTTCGATCCAGATGCCGGCAAAGGCCATCGCGCAGGGGATCGGCAGCAGCTTGAAGTCGTTGCGAAAGCGCGGGATCAGGAACAGGATGAAGGCGCCGACCATCAGCACCACTGCGCTCCAGAACCACGGGACGAGCTTGGTCAGGCCGTGCAGGCCGAACATCAGGTAGTAGAGGCCGTTGGCGTGCTCGGTGCGGGCGTAGAGCTCGACCACGACTTCCGACATGGTCAGGAAGATGGCGATGCCGAGGCACCAGGTAACGATGGTGGTCAATAGCTTGATCGCGCTGTCATCGACCCAGAACTTGGTGTTGTTGCGGACGATCAGGAAGATCAGGATGATCAGCGCGGGGCCGGCCGCAAACGCGGTGGTGATGAAGCGGATCGGCATCATGCTGTGATGCCACATCGGACGCGCCGGCATGGTCGAGATCAGGAAGGCGGTGACGGTGTGGATCGACAGCGCCCAGACGATCGCGATCCAGACCACCGGGATGAACCATTTCTTGTTGAGCGGGTTGCCGGTGTATTTGCACCACAGGTAGTAAAAGCCGCAGACGAGGTTGAGGATCAGGTAGCCGTTGAGCACCATCACGTCCCAGCCCAGCATCGACGAGAAGCTGTAGATGCCCCAGGGCGGGATCATGTGCCACAGGCGGTCGGGCCGGCCCATGTGGGCAAAGACGAACATCATCACCATGATCACGGCGGTGATCGCCAGCATCTCGCCCAGCACGGCTACCTTGTGCATGCCTTCGTGGTGATAGCCGTAGGCCGGGAAGACGATGGTCACCGCCCCGGCGGCGACGCCGACCAGGAACACCAGGTTGGCGAAGTAGAGGCCGTCGTGGATCTGGCTGGTCATGCCGGTGACGATCAGACCATCTGTATTTTGCAGGTAAAAGACGTACAGCATGCAGAGGATGAGCACGCCAAGCGAGCCCATCCATGCATAGAACTTGGTGCCGCCCTTGAGGACGTAGCGCACATAGTCGGAAACGAAACTGGTCAGCACGGTCCGCTCCTCAATCGTAGAAGTAGAAGAATTTGGGGAAGGTGTTCAGATCCGCCTTGAGGCGGAACACGTTCTTCCGCGCCAGGATCAGGCTCACTTCGCTTTCGGGGTCGAGCAGGTTGCCGAACTTGCGCGCACCGACCGGGCAGACCTCGACGCAGGCCGGGTAACGGCCGTGGCGGCTGCGCTGCAGGCACCAGTGGCACTTCTCGACGACGCCGCGCATGCGCGGCCGGTTGCCGAGGTAGTGCGTCACCGGGTTCATTTCCGCCTTGGGCAGGACGGGGTTGGTGACGTTGAGGCGGCGCGCCCAGTAGGGGCAGGCGCCCATGCACATGCGGCAGCCGATGCACCAGTTGTAGTCGATCACGACCACGCCATCGCCTTCCCGATAGGTGGTGCGCACCGGGCAGACCTTGACGCAGGGCGGTTTCTCGCACTGCATGCAGGCGATCGGCATGTAGTTCGCGTCGTCCTCCGGCACCTTCTCGGGGTTGTAGTGGTACTGCCCTTCGAGGACTTGGCCTGCCGGCGTGTAGGCATTGCCGCCGACCTGGATGCCGAGACCTTCGGGGTAGCCCTGGTTCATCTTGCCGGCGTCGAACTTGCCGCGCTCCATGCGCAACACCTGGATCCACTCGATTTTCTCGCCCGCGCGCCTGGTGCCGCGCGACTGGTTATTCTCGGCGACACAGGCATGGACGCAGCGGCGGCAACCGATACATTTGCGGATGTTGAGGGCGTAGCCCATGAGCACTCCGGGCTGCGCGTCGGTGGTGTCGACGGTGACAGGTTTTCCATACTCGGCGGAGTAGCGCTTCTCCAGCCGCGCACGCGCCTCGGCCTTTTCCTGGTCCGTCATCAGCCGGTAGTTTTTCTGGAAATGTTCCGCCCATTCAACCGCCGCGTGCGCATCGTCCGTCTGCGCCATCAGCGCCGCCGTCCCCATCAGCGACGACAGGCTCAGCATGCCGCCCGTCTTCAGGAAGTCGCGGCGCGTGGTTTTCAGGACTGCCTGGGCAGGGTCCGCAGAGACCGGCTGCAGCGGGCGTTCGGAAGTGTTTTCCTTGGCCGAAAAAGCCGCGGAGTGCTTGCTAGGGATCACAGTGATTCTCCTGTAGGGAGCAGTTTTATGCTGAAAAATGGAAAAAGTCGGCGCGCGATGTTGTCATGATTTTTTTGGGCAGCTTTTGATCGCAGTCAACAGTTTGCTTTTTCAGGCTGCTGGCGGGTTTGCTCTGATCCGTGGCCGACCAAACCCGCTGAAAACCTATTGGCTCACACTCGCTTCGCATAATCTTTCACAGGCACCCATGCTGCTCCGGTCGCCAGATCGGCGACTGTCGAAACGGGCTGCCGATGAACCTGTCGAAGCAAGGCCAGGCGTTTAACGATTGGAATCGGTGCAGCCGAGCTTGTCAAATGATTGGCACATACCTGTCACAGGAGTGTTCCATGGAAGGGCAAGCGTTTCCAGGAATGCCAAATGAACAAGACCAACCGCCGCCAAGCGGTTGGCCTTATCGATATTTGGTTGCGGGGGCAAGATTTGAACTTGCGACCTTCGGGTTATGAGCCCGACGAGCTGCCAGACTGCTCCACCCCGCGGCAGGCCGCCATTATGCAACAAATGCTGCAGGTGCGTCAATGAAATTGACGAAAATAGTGGCGAAACCGGCTCAGCCCGCCAACACGCGATTCTTGCCGGCGCGCTTGGCGAGGTACATGGCGTTGTCGGCGCGTTTGAGGGCATCGGATGCCGTCTCGTCGGCGCCGAGTTCCGCGACGCCGCAGCTGAAGGTGATGAGCACCTTGTCGTTGTTGTGCAGGAAGAAGCGCCGCGTGAGTTCGCGCTGGACGCGCGTCATGGCCGTGACGGCATCTTCGAGCGCGGTGTTGGGCAGGAGCACGACGAACTCTTCTCCGCCGTAACGCGCCAGCGTGTCCTCGGGCCGGATGGTTTCCCCGACGACCTTGGCCAGATGCACCAGCGCGGCGTCGCCGGCGGCGTGGCCGAGCGTATCGTTGAGCTTCTTGAAGTTGTCGATGTCGAGCAGGGCGAGGCAGAGCTGGCTGCCGTGGCGCTTGGCCCGCGAGGCTTCCGTTTCCAGGGCGTCATCCATGCCCTTGCGATTGAGGGCGCCGGTGAGCGGATCTTGCCGCACCAGTTCGCTGGCGCTGGCGAGCTCCTGCTGCAGGCGCGCCACTTCACTCTCGGCTGCCTCGACTTTCTTGCGCATCTCCTGCAGTTCGTCATGCGTGCGTTGCGCGTCGAGCTGGACGGCGCGGGTTTCGTGCATCACCTCGTCGAGCACCGCGGTCAGTTCGGAGATGTCGCTGGCCTTGCTGATCTTGTCGGCGCACTGTTCGATCTTGTCGTGATAGTTGCCGGTCGAGGCCGAAAAGCCGGCGAGGCGGTCGACGAAGGTGGCGAGCATCGCCTTGAGCTGGTCCTGCGCGTCGGTCAGGCTTTTCTTCAGCGCGCTCTGCTTGTAGATCACCTCCTTCATGCGCCGCTCGACTTCGTCGAGTTGCCGCAGGTTGAGCGGCTGGGCGAAGAGTTCGAGCACGGTGGCGATCTGGCCCTGCAGCCACTGGTCGTCGATGACCAGTTCGTTGATGTTGTCGATCACCAGGTGCAGCAGATGCAGCAGCGACGCACGCAATTCCGCCTGGTCCTCGGCGACGAAATGCAGGCGGTAGCCGAAGCGCTTCATCGCGGCGATCAAGGCGGCGATCTCGGCCGGACTGCGCGCGCTCCGCGCGGCCTGGGCGAGACGCGCGGCCTCGGTGGCCATCTCGGGGTTGTCGGCGAGCACGATGCCGATGGCCGTTTCCAGCAGCTGGGCCAGCAGGTCGAGCAAGTCCGCGGTCGTGTTGCCGGCCGGGGCGGCGGCGGGCGCCGCAGAAGTCGGCGCTGGCGGGACGGCGCCCGGACTGTCGGCGGCGGTTTCGGCAGGGGGGGCGGCCGCGGTCGCGGTTTCCAGCGCCCCGCCCTGCGCCCAGTTTTTCAACAAACCCTGCAGGCGCGTATAGAGCAGGTCGGGCGCGGTCGAGGCGCTGAGCACATGGTCGAGCGCCTCGCGCTTCCT
This sequence comes from uncultured Methyloversatilis sp., assembly GCA_964586275.1. Lineage (GTDB taxonomy): Bacteria > Pseudomonadota > Gammaproteobacteria > Burkholderiales > Rhodocyclaceae > Sulfuricystis. The sequence continues at coordinate 6,249 of CAZPIE010000001.1, forward strand.
GGCTGGCGTCAGGTCGGCCTGGCGCGCCTCGAGTCTCAGCACCAGGTCGCGGATCAGCGCCGACCAGTTCGGCGGCTCGGCGGCGTGTTTGTTCAGCAGGTCCGCGAGGGCGGACTTGAGCCCGTCCCAGTTGCGGTCGCCGATGGCGCCATCGAGCTGGCGCGCGAAGCGCAGCTGCTCGGGGGTGCCGCGCGGCAGGCTGCCGGCCAACGCCTTGAAGGATTTTTCCGGGAACGCTTCGTGCTCGACGGTTCCGGCGATCTCGTAATACAGCGAGCGGTAATTGTCGGGCGTCGGTGGCGTGCGCTGCTGGGCCAGCCGCTTCAGGGTTTCGCGCGCGATTTCGAACGGGTTCATCGGGACGCTTTATTCGACGAGGCCATGGCGCAGGCCATAGTGGATGAGTTCGGCGGTGCTCTTGAGCCCCATCTTTTCCAGCAGGCGGGCGCGGTAGGTGCTCACCGTGGCGACGCCGAGATTCAGTTCGTCGGCGATCTGGGTGAGCGGCTTGCCCTTGGCGATCAGTACCAGCACCTGATACTCGCGATCGGTGATGCGCTCGTGCGGCAGCTTCTCGGTATCGTCGGCGATGGCCTCCACGAGCTGCTGCGCGACGCCGGGGCTGACATACTTCTTGCCGCGCGCGACCTGGCGGATCGCGGTGACTAGCTGGTCCGGCGCACTCTGCTTGGTGAGGTAGCCGGAAGCGCCGGCCTTCAGCGCGCGCAGAGCATATTGCTCCTCGGGGTGCATGCTGAGGATCAGCACCGGCTGCTTGGGGAACTCGCGCTTGAGCTGCTTGAGCGTATCGATGCCGTTGCGGTTGGGCATCGAGATGTCGAGCAGGAAGACATCCCATTCGTTCTGCCGCGCGACCTGCAGCGCATCGACGCCGTCGTCGGCCTCGCCGCAGACGACCAGATCCTCGGTTTCGGAAAAGATCTGCTTGAAGCCCTGACGCACGATGGCGTGGTCGTCGGCGATGAGGACGCGAATTTTTTCCGACATGTCAGAACAGATCCTGCTGGATGGTTTCTTCGGGTTCGCCGGGGGCGGCTGCTTCGCCGCGGCGGTCCGGTACCTTGAGTATCAGCAGGGTTCCGCCCTGTTCCGCCGTGGTGACATGAAATGCGCCGTCAAGACTTTGCACGCGTTCGCGGATGCCGCGCAGACCGAAGGATTTCGGCTTCTCCATGTCGCGCTCGGCGATGCCGCGACCGTTGTCGCGAATCTCGAGCGCGATATTACCGTTTTCGCGTTTCATGCGCACGACGACGAGCGAAGCGCGCGCATGCTTGGCGATGTTCGTCAGCGCTTCCTGCACGATGCGGAACAGCGCGAGCGAGGTGTCGGCGTCGAGCTCGATGCCCTCGTCGCACTGCGTGCGGCAGGTGATGCCCGTGCTGTGGGCGAAGTCGTCAGCCTGGCATTCGATGGCCGCGGCGAGGCCGAATTCCTTGAGGATGCCGGGGCGCAGCTGGCGCGCGACCCGGCTGGCCGTGCCCATCGCCTGGTCGAGCAGCTTCTCGATCGAGCGGGCCTTGTCGCTCAGGTGGTCGGGCAGCTTGCTGGCCAGCAGCGCCGCCTCGATCTTGAGGCGGACGAGGATGCTGCCGAGTTCGTCGTGGATGTCGCGGGCGATTTTTTCCCGCTCCTCTTCCTTGGCGGCTTCGAGGTGGAAGGACAGCGCGGCCAGCTGGGCGCGCGATTCGCGCAGGGCGGCCTCGGTGTTCTTGGCGCCCGAAATGTCCGTGGCGATGCCGGTCCATAACACGGTGCCGTCGTCGTTGCGATGGGGCAGGGAACGCATGTCGATCCAGCGCTCGCCGTCCTTGAGGCGGCCCTCCCAGAGCAGCGGGTTGCCGCTGCTGGCGGATTCTTCGAGCGCCTCGGTCAGGGAGCGGCGATCGGCGGCGAGCAGGGTGTCGAAGAAGCGCCGTGCCGCGCCGCGCAGTTCGTGCTGCGGAATGCCGAGCAAGCGCATGCAGCCTTCGCTGACGTAGAGGAAGCGATAGCTGCCTTGCGTATCGCGCTGCAGGTTGAAAACGAGGCCGGGCAGGTTGGTTGCCAAGGCGCGAAAACGCGCCTCGCTGTCGTGGAGCATTGCCAGCGCCGCACGGTGGTCGGCCCGCTGCGCCGCCTCGCGGACTTCGCGTTCGACCGCGGCGGGAAGCCGGTTGAGCCGGTCGAGAAACACGATGTCGTGGGCCCCGCCACGCAGGGCCTTCATCGCCGCGCGCTGATCGGCCGCGTCGGCGACGACGATCAGCGGCGTGTCGAGATTGCGGTCGCGCAGCGTCTTCAGCGTGGCCGCGGGAGTGCAGGCCGTGCGATGCAGAAAATGCAGAACCGCGTCCCAGGGCCGCTCGCGCAGCTTCGCGCGCAGGGGGGGGAGGCCGGGGACGGCAACGCACACCGGTTGTGGCCCATCCCACTGCCAGCCGGCCGTCAGCTGCTCGACCAGCGCGGGCGAACTGCACACCAGCAACAGGTGCAGCGCGATGTCTCGGTTGTGCTGGGCTGCTTGCATCCGGAATGAATCGGTCGGCGGAACAGTCAATTTTAGAGGAATGCGAACGGCGTGGTCAGTTATAATTCGGGCCGCGTGCCGGCATAGCTCAGTTGGTAGAGCAACCGCCTTGTAAGCGGTAGGTCCCCAGTTCGAGTCCGGGTGTCGGCACCAGAAAAAATCCCACGAACAGCGCGATGCGGAACGGCAGTATTTCATGAGCGCAAAAACACGCTACATGCTGGCGATTGCGATTCTGGTGCTGTTGATGACCGCCCCGTTCCTGTTGACGGCCGGCATCGTCTACAGCGAACTGCAGGGCGAGGCGCGCGCCCATTTCCTGGAATCCATGGATCGCTGGCTGCCGATCGGCGGCATGTTGACCCTCGTCGCGCTATTGCTAGGCGTGCAGTTGCTGCGCAATCTGTTCGAGCAGTACGTGCGCGGGCCGATGGCGATGGCCGAGATGCTGCGCCTGATGCTGGGCGCCAACCGCAGTTTCCGCGTCACCCTTGACGGACCGCCGGAGATCCGGGAGCTCGGTCGCGCCGCCAACGATCTGGCCCAGCAGCGCGATGCCCTGCTCGACGATGTGGAGGCGCGCATCGCCTTGGCCAAGGCGGCGGTCGAGGAAGAAAAGAACCGGCTCGCTGCGCTGGTCGCCGAACTGCCGATGCCGGTGATCGTCTGCAACCTCGACGGCCGCATCCTGCTCTACAACAACCGTGCCCGCCTGCAGGCGGGCGCGCTCGTCCCCGACGCCCATGCCGCCGGCGCACTGATCGGCCTGGGTCGCTCGATCTACGGCGTGTTCGACCGTTCGCTGATCGGTCATTCGCTGGAAACCCTGCAGCACCGGCTCGAGCGCGCGGGCAGCCAGCCGCTTGCGCACTTCATCACCGCCACGCGCGCCGGTCAGCTGATCCGCGTGCAGATGGCGCCGGTGATCGCCATCGGATCGGCCCGGAGCGAAACGGCTGCCGAGCCGCAGCGCAGCATCGGCGGCTACGTGCTGGTGATGGAAAACATCACCAAGATGCTCGAAAGCGGCGCGCAATGCGACCGTACCGTGCAGGCGCTTGCCGACGACACGCGCACCGCGCTGGCCGGCATCCGCGGCAACCTGCAGGCGCTGCGGGGTGCGCCCGATGCCGCGCAGGTCCAGGCGGTGGCCGACGCAATCCATGACGAGGTGCAGATCCTCACCGTCCGGCTCAACCGGTCGGCGCAGGACTATGCGCGCACGCTGGTCAGCCGCTGGCCGCTCGAGGAGATGCTGGGCGCCGACCTGGTGACGGCCGTGAGCCGGCGCATCGAGGCGCGGCTGGGCATTACCGCCAAGATCGACGACGTGGCCGGCGACCTGTGGGTCAAGGTCGACAGTTATTCGCTGACGCAGGCGCTGACCTACCTTGCCGCAAAGCTTGAGGAAAGTTTCGCCGTCAAACTGGTGCGTCTGCGTCTGACACATGCGCGCCGCATGGTGCTGCTCGACCTGCGCTGGTCGGGCACGGCGGTCTCCACCGAAACGCTGCTGGGCTGGCAGATCGAGCCGATGTCGGTAGGCGGCGAAACCACGCCGCTGACCCTGCGCGACGTCACCGATCGTCACGGCGGACAGCTTTCCTGCGGCCGCGAAGCGGCGATCCAGCAGTCCTTCTTCCGTCTCGAGATTCCGGTGGCGATGGCGCGGGATGTGGGCGATGCTGCCGGACTGGTGCAAGTCGAGAGCCGGCCGGAGTTCTACGATTTCGACCTGTTCCATCGCGCCGGCGAGGATCACGCCAACGACGCCACACCGCTGGCCAGCCTGACCTATACGGTGTTCGATACCGAGACGACCGGCCTGCAGCCTTCGGAAGGCGACGAGATCATCCAGATCGGCGCGGTGCGCATCGTCAATGGCCGCCTGCTGCGCCACGAGAACATCGACCAGATCGTCGATCCGCAGCGCCCGCTGCGGCCCGAGGGTATCCCGATCCACGGCATCACCGAGGACATGGTGCGCGGCCAGCCGACCCTCGCGACCGTCCTGCCGCAGTTCCACGCGTTCTGCGCAGGTACGGTGCTGGTGGCGCACAACGCGGCCTTCGACATGCGCTTCCTGCAACTCAAGGAGGACAGTCTCGGCATCCGCTTCACCCAGCCGGTGCTCGACACGCTGCTGCTCTCCGCGGTAATCCATCCGAACCAGGAGTCGCACAAGCTCGAGGCGATCGCCGAACGGCTCGGCATCACGATCATCGGCCGCCACACCGCGCTGGGCGATGCGATCGTCACCGCCGAGGTCTTCCTGCGCATGTTGCCGGCGCTGGCCGACATGGGCATCCATACCCTCGGGCAGGCGCGCGCCGCCGCCGAGAAGACCTACTATGCGCGCGTCAAGTACTGATCCGCATCGCCTGCCGTCCCCAGCAAGTTAAATGAGGCGCCGACTTTTCACATGGAACTGCTAATTGCCTTCGTTGCCGGCCTGCTGCTCGGTGCCGGGCTGATGTGGCTGGCGCGCGGGGCGCTGGCGCATGCCTTCCGCGCGCTGTCGGCCGAGGCGCTCCAGCGCAACAACCAGGCCTTTCTCGATCTGGCGAAGACCACGCTCGACCGGCAGCACGCGGCGGCGCTGGGCGAGCTGGAAAAGCGCCAGCAGGCGGTCGGCGAGCTGGTCATGCCGATCCGCAACAGCCTGGAAAAATTCGCGCAGCAGGTGCAGGGCATCGAGAAGGCGCGCATCGATGCCTATGCGACGCTGTTCGAGCAGGTGCGCGCGCTCGCCGATACGCAGGGACAGTTGCGCAAGGAGACCGCCAACCTCGTGCGCGCGCTGCGCGCGCCGCATGCGCGCGGCCGCTGGGGCGAGCTGCAGCTCAAGCGCGTCGTCGAGATGGCCGGCATGCTCGACCATTGCGACTTCTACGAACAGGAATCGGCTGACGGCGAAGACGGCAAACTGCGCCCCGACCTGATCGTGCGTCTGCCCGGCGGCAAGCAGCTGGTCGTCGATGCCAAGGCGCCGCTCGCGGCCTATCTCGATGCCCTCGAGGCGCCGGACGACGAGACACGCCGCAAGAAGCTGGCCGACCACGCGCGCCACGTGCGCGAGCACATCGCCAAACTGGCGAAGAAGTCGTACTGGGAGCAGTTCCAGCCGACGCCGGATTTCGTCGTGCTGTTCCTGCCCGGCGAGATGTTCTACAGCGCCGCGCTCGAGGCCGATCCCGCGCTGATCGAAAGCGGCGTCGAGCAGCGCGTCATCCTCGCCACGCCGACCACGCTGATCGCCCTGCTGCGCGCGGCGGCCTACGGCTGGCAGCAGGAGGCGCTGGCCGAGAATGCCCAGAAAATCTCCCAGCTCGGCAAGGAACTCCACGACCGCATCGCCACGCTCGCCGACCACTGGGCCGGCGTCGGCAAGAACCTGACGGAAGCGGTAGCCGCCTACAACAAGGCGACCGGCTCGCTCGAAAGCCGCGTGCTGGTGACGGCGCGCAAGTTCCGCGACCTGCAGGCTGTGACGGGAGACAAGGAAATCCGCGACCTGGCGCCGGTCGAGGCGGCGGCGCGCCTGCCTCAGGATACTTCCGGCTGAGCAAACGCCTTACGGCTGGCTTGCGCGGATGCTTGCGGCGGCTCGCCGGTAGAGCAGCAGGGCCTCTTCCCGCCGGCCCGCGATTTCGGCCGCGCGCGCCTGTTCCAGCAGTCGATCGACGTCCGGAGCGTCGCTTTCGGCGTAGCCGATCGACAGCGACTGCTGTTCGGGGGCCGCGCGCTTGGCGCGAACCACCAGGGCCTTGGGCGTGCGCGGCGGAGCCTGTTCTGCCGTCCCGCCGGCGCCGACTTTGCGCGGCTCCTGGCGGGTTTTCAGTTCCGACCAGGCTTGCCGGTAGATGAGCAGGGCTTCCTCGCGCCTGCCGTCCATTTCGGCCAGACGGGCCTTGCGCAGCAGTTCGTCGACGCGGTCGGGTGCGGGTTGCGACCGTGTCGGCGGAGGCGGCGACTGTTCCGTGGCCTGGCGGACAAGCTCGGAGAAATTCTCGGCGCTGGCGAGAGTCCTGGCGATGCCGTAATGCCCCTGACGCATCGCCCAGGCCGCGGCATCCTCGCCGTAGTCGTTCTTCAGCGCCGGATTCGCGCCGGCTTCGAGCAGGCGTTTGGCGAGGTCGGCATGGCCTTCGCGCGCGGCCATCATGAGGGCGGTCGAGCCGTTCGTGGAGCGCGCGTCGAGGTCGGCGCCGGAGGCCAGCAGTTCCTCGACCAGCGGGGCGTGGCCGGCAAAGGTCGCGTAGTGCAGGGCCGTCCATTCGCGGTCGTTGCGATTTGGCCGGGCGCCACGGTCGAGCAGCCAGCGCAGCGCTTCCTTGCGGTTCTTCCACGCCGCGAGCATCAGGGCGGTTTCGCCGAAGCGGTTGGCGCGATCGATGTCCGCGCCGCGCTGGTAGAACAGCTCCATCAGCGGAATGTTGCCTTCCCAGGCGGCGATCATCAGGCCGGTGCCGATCAGGTGGCCCTCGAAGTCCGGGTCGAGGCCGGCATCGAGCCAGGCCGTCGCCTGCTTGAGGTCGCCCAGTTCGAGCACGGCCGAGAAGCGCGCCGGGTCGGGCAGTTGGGCCCGTGCCGGAGGCAGGAGTCCGAGGCACAGGAGGCAGGCGATCAGCAGGTATTTCATGGCTTGCAGTCTACCCTGCTGCGGTAGCATTCGCCGATGATGACGAAGCGTCTCGGCTGGGCCTTGTCCGCCAGCCTAGCCATCCATTTGGGATTGATCCTGCCGGCCGAAGGGTGGCTGCCCCCCAAGCGTGCGCCGCTATCCCTCTTGACCGTGCAGTTGCCGGCGGCCGAGCTGGCGCGCGAACTCGCGACGCAGCCGGAAAAGCTCGAAAAGCCGGCAGCTGCCGTCCCGCCGGCGCCGACTTTGCAGCCTGCCGAAAAGCCGCGCCAACTCAAGGGACGCGCTCTCGATACGGCGCTGGCCGCGCTGGCGCGCGAGGAGTTCTACCCGCGCGAGGCGATCGAGCGCGGCTGGGAAGGCCGCGTCGTGCTGCTGCTGTCGCTCGACCCCGGCGGACGGGTGACGGGCATCGAGGTCGCCAGTCCCTCCGGCCGTCCCGTTCTCGATCAGGCCGCGGCCAGGGCAGCGACGCGGATCGCCGCCCTGCCCGGCGGCCGCAGGCAGGTGCTGCTGCCGGTGGAGTTTCGCCTGGAATGAAGATCGCCCTGCATGCGGCTGCGCCGCCCAAGCCCGCCGTCGGCGCGTCCTGCAACGGCTGCGGCGTTTGTTGCAGCTACGCGCCATGTCCGCTCAGCCGTTTCCTGCTCGGCCATCGCAGCGGCAGCTGTCCAGCCCTGAGGTGGCAGGAAAGCCGGTATGTCTGCGGGCTGGTCGCCGCGCCGCAGGGTGTCGCACGCTGGCTGCCGCGCCGTTTGGTGTTGCGCTGGATTGCCGCCGGCAAGGGCTGCGATTGCGCAGCCGAGATCGACGGCTAGCTTGGTATATTCGCCGCGATGCTCGCCTACCTGATCCGCCGCCTGCTCTATGCCCTGCCGATCCTGATCGGCGTGAATGTCATCACCTTCGCGCTGTTCTTCATCGTCAATACGCCGGACGACATGGCGCGCATGCATCTCGGCGTGAAGCGGGTGACGCCCGAGGCGATCGAGAAGTGGAAGGCCGAGCGCGGCTACGACAAGCCGCTGTTCTGGAACGGCGCGGCCAGCGGCATGGACAAGGCGACCGAGACGATCTTCTTCGGCAAGTCGGTCAGGATGTTCGTGCTCGATTTCGGCCGTGCCGACGACGGCCGCGACATCGCGCGCGAGATCAGGCTGCGCATGGGGCCGAGCCTCGCGGTGGCCGTGCCGGTGTTCGTGCTGGGCCTGTTCGCGGCGATTTCGTTCGCGCTGCTGCTGGTCTATTTCCGCGCCACCTATCTCGACTTCGCGGGCGTCGTGCTGTGCGTCGCGATGATGTCGATTTCCGGCCTGTTCTACATCATCGGCGGGCAGTGGCTCGTCTCGAAGGTCTGGCACCTCGTGCCGATTTCCGGCTACGCGGAAGGGCTGACGGCCGCCAAGTTCATCATCCTGCCGGTGATCGTCAGCGTGCTGGCCGGCATCGGCTCGTCGGCGCGCTGGTACCGCACGATCTTCCTCGAGGAATACACGAAGGACTACGTGCGTACGGCGCGGGCCAAAGGCTTGTCGGAGCGCCTCGTGCTGTTCCGCCATGTGCTGAGGAACGCCCTGATCCCGATCCTCACCGGCGCGGTGGTGGTGATCCCCGCGCTGTTCATGGGCAGCCTGCTGATCGAGGCCTTCTTCGGCATCCCCGGCCTCGGCAGCTACACCATCGACGCGATCAACGCGCAGGACTTCGGCGTGGTGCGCGCGATGGTCTTCATTGGCAGCGCGCTCTATATCCTCGGCCTGCTGCTGACCGACATTTCCTACACACTCGCCGATCCCCGCATCCGCCTGCAATGATGTTCAAGCCGGTCCTCCTCTGGTCGGATGCGCTGTTCTTCCTGCTGCTGGCGGCGGCCGTCGCCAGCGGCATCTGGGCGAGCCGCGTCGAGCATCTGCGGCTGTCCTGGCGCAAGGTGGGGCAAAGCCGGGTCGGCATGGCGGCGGCGACCTTGCTGCTGGCCTTCGTGGCCGTCGCGCTGCTCGATTCGCTGCATTACCGCGAGCGCCTGCCGGGCGACAAGGAGACCTACGCGGTCGAGGTGCGCTCGGCGCTCGATGCCTTGCTGACCGGCCTGCGCACGCGCACCGAGAAAACCTATTCCGCGCCGCTGGCGACGCATTCCTTCGCCAAGGAGACGCTGGATGGCGAAGGAAGGGATTTCCCGCGCCTCAAGCATGGCGGCGCACATCTGGGCAGCGATCTTGCCGCATACGAGATGGATATCGTGCGCAAGGTGGTGCAGGGGCTGGGTATCGGTATGGCGGTCTGGCTGGCCTTCTGGCTGGCCGGCGCGCCGCTGCGCCGGGCGGCGCCGCATCTGGCCTGGTCGGCCGCCTTCGCCACCTTGCTGCTGCTCTGCCTCGCGGCCGGGACGGTGGCGACACTGGCCCAGGGCTACCACGTGCTGGGCACCGACAAGGTCGGCCAGGACGTGCTCTATCTGACGCTCAAGAGCATCCGCACCGGGCTCTTGATCGGCACACTGACGACGCTGATCATGCTGCCGGCCGCGGTGTTCCTCGGCCTGCTGGCCGGCTATGCGGGCGGCTGGATCGACGACGCGATCCAGTACCTCTACACCACGCTCAACTCGATTCCCGGCGTGCTGCTGATCGCCGCCGCCGTGCTGATGATGCAGGTGACGATCGACACCCATCCCGAATGGTTCGCGACCGCGGCGGAGCGCGCCGACGCGCGGCTGCTGGCGCTCTGCGCGATCCTCGGCATCACCAGCTGGACCGGCCTGTGCCGGCTGCTGCGCGCGGAAACCCTGAAATTGCGGGAGCTCGAATACGTACAGGCGGCTCGGGCGCTGGGCGTCTCCGGGCCGCGCATCCTGGCGCGCCACATCCTGCCCAACGTGATGCACATCGTGATGATCGCCATCGTGATGGATTTCTCCGGCTTGGTGCTGGCCGAAGCGGTGCTGTCCTACGTCGGCATCGGCGTCGATCCGAACACCGTCAGCTTCGGCACGATGATCAATACCGCGCGCATGGAGCTGGCGCGCGAACCGATGGTCTGGTGGTCGCTCGCGGCAGCCTTCGCCTTCATGTTCGTGCTGGTGCTGGCGGCCAACCTGTTCGCCGACGTGGTGCGCGACGCCTTCGACCCGCGGGTGGCGAAATGACGCTGCTCGGGGTGCGCGACCTGACGGTGAGCATCGGCGCGGCGCGGCCGGTCGATGGCGTTTCCTTCGACCTCGCGGCCGGCGCGACCTTCGCGCTGCTTGGCGAGTCGGGCTGCGGCAAGTCGCTGACCGCGCTGGCGCTGATGCGCCTCTTGCCGGCCGCGGCGCGCATCGAAGGCGGCAGCGTGAGGTTCGCCGGCGACGAACTGTGCGACCTCACCGAAGCGCAGATGCGCGCCGTGCGCGGCGGCAGGATCGGCATGGTCTTCCAGGAGCCCGGCACCAGCCTCAATCCGGTGATGACCGTCGGCGCGCAGATCGCCGAGGCGCTGAAAGCGCATGCCGGCAAGGCGGATGCCGAGCGCGTCGTCGCACTGCTGGCGGCCGTCGGCATTCCCGATCCGGCGCGGCGCGCGACCGAATACCCGTTCCAGATGTCCGGCGGCATGAAGCAGCGCGCCATGATCGCAATGGCGCTGGCCGGCGAGCCGGAGCTGCTGATCGCCGACGAGCCGACCACCGCGCTCGACGTGACGATCCAGGCGCAGGTGCTCGACCTGCTGCGCGAACTGCAGCGGCAGCGCGGCATGGCGCTGTTGCTGATCACGCACGACCTCGGCGTGGTGGCGAAGATGGCTGATCGCATCGGCGTCATGTACGCCGGCCAGCTGGTCGAGGTCGCGCCGCGCGATGCCTTCTTTGCCGCGCCGGTCCATCCCTACGCGCGCCGCCTGTTCGCCGCGCTGCCCGAGATGGCGACACGCCAGCAGCGGCTGGCGACGATTCCCGGCAGTGTGCCGCCGCTCGGCACGGTGTTCAGCGGTTGCCGTTTCGCCGACCGCTGCGACGAGGTGCTGCCCAAGTGCCGCACCCAGGCGCCGCCGTGGCGCGAATACGCCGGTGGACAGCGCGTGCGCTGCCACCTGGAGGCCGTGTCGCAGACCGTGAAAGTCGGCGCTGGCGGGACGGCGCCCGGGCAGGAAGAAGCCCTGACGACCCTGCTCGAAACGCACGACCTCAAGGTGCATTTCCCGATCCGGCGCGGCGTGTTGCAGCGGACAGTCGGCTACGTGCGCGCCGTCGATGGCGTCGATCTGCAGCTGGCGGCGGGACGGACGCTCGCGCTGGTCGGCGAATCGGGCTGCGGCAAGACGACCGTGGGCAAGGCGATCCTCGGCTTGCAGCCGCCGACGGCCGGGACGGTGAAGCTGGATGGAAAACCGCACTCGGGCCTCGCCCCGGCGCGCATGCAGATGGTGTTCCAGGATCCCTTCGGCTCGCTCAATCCGCGCATGCGCGTCGATGCCATCGTCGCCGAGGGGCGACCGGACGCGGATGTCGACAGCCTGCTGCAACAGGTGGGGCTGACGCCGGAGATGAAGGGCCGCTACCCGCACGAGTTTTCCGGCGGGCAGCGCCAGCGCATCGCCATCGCGCGCGCGCTGGCGGTCGGGCCGCAGGTCCTGATCTGCGACGAGCCGACCAGCGCGCTCGACGTCTCGGTGCAGGCGCAGATCCTCAACCTGCTGACCGACCTGCAGGCGCGGCTCGGGCTCGCCTACCTGTTCATCACGCACAACATCGGGGTCGTCGACTTCCTTGCCCACGAGGTCGCGGTGATGTACCTCGGCCGTATCGTCGAGCGCGGCACGGTCGACGAGGTGCTGCGCGGGGCGCGTCATCCGTATACGCAGGCTTTGCTGGCGGCGGTGCCGAGGATCGAGGGCAGCGAAGGTAAAGGGGGGGAGCGGCTGCTGGCGCCGGGCGATCCGCCTTCGCCGGCGCACCCTCCCGCCGGCTGCCATTTCCATCCGCGCTGCCCGCGGGCGACGGGGCGCTGCCGCGGCGCGTATCCGGAAACCACCGTGCTGTCGGCGACGCACGGCGTGCGCTGCTATTTTCCGGGTTGAACTTTCTTCCTGGCGGGTTGGGGCTTGGCGGGTTTTTTTGCCACGGATTTTTTGGCGACGGACTTGCTTGCAGCCTTCTTTCCCGCTTTCGCCTGGGTTCGTTTGCCGCCGGTGACCCGGGCGGGTTTTTCCGGCGCCGGTTGCGGCAGGATGCGGGCGACGGCTTCCGCTGCCTGGCTGCCCGGTCGCGGCACGAGCAGGTTGAAGCCGGGGCGAACCCTGACGCGCGGGGTGATGCCGTTGATCTGGCGCAGCCGCGCCTCGCTCAGCTTGAAGCGGGCGGCCACCTTGGCCAGCGTGTCGCCCTTCTTCAGCGCGTAGGTCAGCCAGTTGGACAGCGGCCTGTCCTGCGCCTCGTAGCGCTCCAGGTTGGCCATGAAGATGTCGATCTTGTCGACGGGCAGCAGCAGCCCCTCGCCGGCCTGCCCGCCGTTGATGACGGGACGGTTGTAGGCCGGATTGAGCGAGACGAATTCATCCAGGGAAATCTCGGCGAGTCGCGCGGCGATGTCGACGTCGATGCGTTCCGGCTTCGTCACGGTCTCGAAATAGGGCCGGTTGGGGATGGGGTCGAGCCGGAAGCCGTAGAACTCGGGGTGGGCGACGATGTTCTTCAGGGCCTGCAGCTTCGGCACGTAGTAACGGGTCTCGGCCGGCATGGTCAGGCTCGCGTAGTCGGTCGGCATACCCCTGGCCTGATTCTTCGCGATGGCGCGGCCGACGGCGCCTTCGCCCCAGTTGTAGGAGGCGAGCGCGAGATGCCAGTCGCCGTGCATCTCGTAGAGCTTCTGCAGGTAGGTGAGGGCGGCGTCGGTGGAGGCGACGATGTCGCGCCGCTCGTCGACCCACCAGTTCTGGTCAAGGTTGTAGTTGCGACCGGTGGACGGGATGAACTGCCAGATGCCCATCGCGCGCGCGGTGGAGACGGCGCGCGGGTTGAAGGCGCTCTCGACCATCGGCAACAGGGCCAGTTCGGTCGGCATGCCGCGTTTTTCGATCTCCTCGACGATGTGGAACAGATAGCGGCGGCCGCGTTCGAAGATGCGGCGCAGCATGTCCGGCCGGTTGAGGTACCAGGACTGGCGGTCGGCGACCAGCGGGACATGCAGGTCGGGCATGCCGAAGCCGTGGCGGATGCGCTGCCAGAGGTCGTCGGGAGCGACGGTCAGGTCGATCAGCGGCGGGGCGGAGTTTTCCTGTACGGCTTGCACCGGCAGGGGCTGCGCGAACGAGCGAGCCTCCGCCCGGGGCGGGACGGCCAAACCCGGCGTCGGCGCAGGCGCGGCGGCACCGGGCGCGACTGTACCGGCAGACGCGTCGCCGCCGCTGCTGGCCGGCCGCTCCTCCGGAAGCGTGGAGCAGGCGCCCAGCGTAACGAGCAGCAGGAGCGGAAGCAAGGCGCGCTGACGGAAAAAAACGGACATGGAGAATATGGGCTTGACCGCAGGCCGCGTAGTGTAATGGAGCGCGGAGAGCATGGCCAGCCGGCATGGATCGGGCCGGGCTTTCCGCTGTGCTGCCTGCGGAAAACCACAATGGTCGATGCGGTGCGGCAAAGATTATTCTCCGGATGCCAACGGCAGCGGTGCTGTGCTGTATTGCTGCCGTTTTCCGATAACCACCAGAAGGAGCTCCGATGAAACTGCGCACCCTCGCCGTCGGCCTGATGGCCGCGACCTTCTCGCTGGCCGCCGTGCCTGCCTTGGCCCAGCAGCCGATCGTCATCAAGTTCAGCCACGTCGTGGCAGCCGATACGCCGAAGGGCAAGGGCGCCGACTTCTTCAAGCAGAAAGCCGAAGAACTGACCAAGGGCAAGGTCAAGGTCGAGGTCTATCACAATTCCACGCTCTACAAGGACAAGGAGGAAATGGAGGCGCTGCAGCTGGGCGCCGTGCAGATGCTCGCGCCCTCGCTGGCCAAGTTCGGCCCGCTCGGCGTCAAGGAGTTCGAAGTTTTCGACTTTCCCTTCATGTTCGACAACTATGATCAGGTGCGCAAGGTCACCAATGGGCCGATCGGCGCCGCCCTGCTGAAGAAACTCGAAAGCAGGGGCATTCTCGGCCTGGCCTACTGGGACAACGGACTCAAGGTGATGAGCGCGAACAAGCCCCTGCGCAATCCCGAGGACTTCAAGGGCCTGAAGATGCGCATCCAGTCCTCCAACGTGCTCGAGGCGCAGATGCGCGCGGTCGGCGCCCTGCCGCAGAAGATGGCCTTCTCCGAGGTCTACCAGGCTTTGCAGACCGGCGTGGTCGACGGCACGGAGAATCCTCCCTCCAACCTCTTCACCCAGAAGATGCACGAGGTGCAGAAATTCATCACGCTGTCCGACCACGGTTATCTCGGTTACGCGGTCATCGTGAACAAGAAATTCTGGGACGGGCTGCCGGCCGACATCCGCAAGCAGCTCGACGAGGCGATGCAGCAGGCCACGCGCTACGCCAACCAGATCGCCAAGGTCGAAAACGACACGGCGATGGAGGGCGTCAAGAAGGCCGGCAAGAGCGAGATCATCGTCCTGACGCCGGAGCAGAAGAAGGCCTGGAAGAAGGCCATGCTCAAGGTGCATGACCAGATGTCCAGCCGGGTCGGCAAGGATTTGGTCGAGGCGATCTACAAGGAAACCGGTTTCGATCCGAAAAAACTCTGAGCGCCAGCAGTTGACGGCGGGGCCCATGCGGGCCCCGCTTTTTTTGGAGCGATGGCCATGAAAATTCTCGACCATCTCGAGGAGTGGTTGGTGACCTTTCTCATGGGCGCCGCCACGATCATCATTTTCGTCTCGGTGCTCCATCGTTATGCCTCCGGGCTGGCGATCCCAGGGGTGCAGGACTGGCTGATCGGCCTGAATCTTTCCTGGGCGCAGGAGCTGTGCATCATCATGTTCGTCTGGATGGCGAAATTCGGTGCGGCCTATGGCGTGCGCACCGGCATCCACGTCGGCGTGGACGTCGTGGTCAACCGCCTGGAAGACCGGACGCGCGGCAAGTTCATCGTCTTCGGCCTGCTGGCCGGGGCATTCTTCACCGGCATCATCGGTTCGCTGGGCGCGCATTTCGTCTGGGAGAACGGCGCCCACTACAGCTTCCGCAAGTTTTTCGGCTTGGAACTGGGCGATCTCTACGAGGGACCGACCACCCCGGATCTCGAATGGCCGACCTGGATCGTCTATTCCGCCATTCCGCTCGGTTCCTTCCTGATGTGCTTCCGTTTCCTGCAGGTGACGGCCAGCTTCATCCGTACCAATGAACTGCCGCACCACGATCATAGCCATGTTGATGGCATCGAGGAAGAAAAACTGCCGGTGGATGCGAACCCCTACGGCATGGATGACGACCTGCACATGCGCGACCTCAAGCATCGCCGGGTCATTGACCGAGCGGAGCAGGAGGGCGAGAAATGAGCGCGGCCGTCATCTTCCTGATGCTGGCCCTGCTGATGCTCACCGGCATGCCGGTATCGATCTCGCTCGGCCTGACGGTGCTGACCTTCCTGTTCGCCTTCACCGAGGTGCCGCTCGAAGCGGTGGCGCTGAAGCTGTTCACCGGCATCGAGAAGTTCGAGATCATGGCGATCCCCTTCTTCATCCTCGCCGGCAACTTCCTCACCCACGGCGGCGTGGCGCGGCGCATGATCAACTTCGCGACCTCGATGGTCGGCCACTTCCGCGGCGGCCTGGGCATGAGCTCGGTGTTCGCCTGCGCCTTGTTCGCGGCGGTTTCGGGCTCCTCCCCGGCGACCGTGGTGGCGATCGGCTCGATCATGCTGCCGGCGATGCTCAAGGCGGGTTATCCGAAGAAGTTCGGGGTCGGCGTGATCGCCTCCGGCGGCGGATTGGGCATCCTGATTCCGCCATCGATCGTCATGGTGATGTACGCGGTATCGACCAACAGCTCGATCGGCGCGCTATTCATCGCCGGCGTGATTCCCGGCCTGCTGCTGGCCTTCATGCTGGGGCTGTGCACCTGGTGGGTGGCGCACCAGGGCAACTACCCGCGCGAGCGGGTACATTCCTGGGGCGAACGCTGGACAAGCTTCCGCAAGGCGATCTGGGGCCTGCTGCTGATCATCGTGGTGATTGGCGGCATCTACAGCGGCTTGTTTACCCCCACGGAAGCGGCAGCGATGAGCGCGGTCTACGCCTTCGTCATCGCGGTGTTCGTCTACAAGGATCTGAGTTTCCGCGACGTGCCCAAGGTGCTGCTCAACTCGGCGAACATGAGCGCGATGCTGCTCTACATCATCACCAACGCCGTGCTGTTCTCGTTCATCCTCACCAACGAGCAGATCCCGCAGGGCATCGCCCAGTGGATCCTCGATTCCGGCATGGGCGTGATCGGCTTCCTGATCGCCGTCAACATCCTGCTGCTGATCATGGGCAGCTTCATGGAGCCCTCGTCGATCATCCTGATCACGGCGCCGATCCTGTTCCCGATCGCCATGAAGCTGGGCATCGATCCCATCCACTTCGGCATCATGATCACGGTGAACATGGAAATCGGCATGATCACGCCGCCCGTCGGTCTGAACCTCTACGTCGCCAGCGGGATCGCCAAGATGGGGCTGACCGACTGCGCCAAGGCGGTCTGGCCGTGGCTGCTGACCATGCTGATCTTCCTGATGATCATCACCTATGTGCCGGCTGTTACGACCTGGCTGCCGACCACGCTCGGAATGATGTAGCGCCGCCTTGAACGAACCAAGCCCGGCTCCGGCCGGGCTTTTTTGTTTTTGCCGGCAGGGAGCGTGGTCATTCTGGGCTAAAATCGCTGTCCTTTATCTTGCTTATCAATCTGTTGGAGAAAAGAATGGCCGTCGAAAAAACCCTGTCGATCATCAAACCCGATGCCGTGGCGAAAAACGTGATCGGCAAGATCTATTCCCGCTTCGAGACCAACGGTCTCAAGATCGTTGCCTCCCGCATGGCCTGGCTGTCCGAGCGCGAAGCCGGCGGTTTCTATGCCGTGCACAAGGATCGTCCCTTCTTCAAGGATCTCGTCCAGTTCATGACCTCCGGCCCGGTGATGATCCAGGTGCTCGAAGGCGAGAACGCCATCGCCAAGAACCGCGAGCTGATGGGCGCCACCGATCCGCAGAAGGCCGAGAAGGGCACGATCCGCGCCGATTTTGCCGCGAGCATCGACGCCAACGCCGTGCATGGCTCCGACGGCCCCGAGACCGCCAGGGTCGAGATCGCCTATTTCTTCCCGGAACTGGACGTTTTCTCGGGTCGTTGATTTTCCCGAGCGCTGTTTGACGCCTCCCATGAACTCGAGCGTAGCGAGCATTCTCGAACCCCCCGCGAGGGGGGCGAAGGGGGGCGGGCTTATCAATCTGCTCGATTTCGATGCCGCCACCCTGGCGGAGTGGTTCGCGCAACTGGGCGAGAAGCCCTTCCGCGCGCGCCAGGTGTTGCGCTGGATGCACCGCTTCGGCGTCGACGCTTTCGGGCAGATGACCGACGTGGCCAAGTCGCTGCGGGCGAAGCTCGCGGCAGTGGCCGAGATTCGCGGCCCGGTTCCCGTGCGCGACAGCACGGCGGCCGACGGCACGCGCAAATGGCTCCTCGACGTCGGCGCCAGCAACGCGGTCGAGACGGTATTCATCCCCGAAGCCAATCGCGGCACGCTGTGCATTTCGACGCAGGTCGGTTGCGCACTGGAGTGTTCGTTCTGTTCCACCGGCAAGCAGGGCTTCAACCGCAACCTGACGACCGCCGAGATCATCGGCCAGCTCTGGCACGCCAACCGCATGCTCGGCGCGGTGAAGCAGCCGGGCGCCGGCGACAGTGGCGAGCGCGTCATCAGCAACGTCGTGCTGATGGGCATGGGCGAGCCGCTGGCGAACTACGACAACGTCGTCGCGGCGCTCAAGCTGATGCTCGACGACAACGCCTACGGCCTGTCGCGGCGCCGCGTGACGGTGTCCACCGCCGGCATGGTGCCGGCCATGGATCGTCTGCGCCAGGAGGTGCCGGTGGCGCTGGCGGTATCCCTGCACGCGCCGACCGATGCGTTGCGCGACGAACTGGTGCCGCTCAACAGGAAGTATCCGTTGCGCGAACTGATCGCGGCGTGCCGGCGCTATCTGGAAAACGCGCCGCGCGATTTCATCACCTTCGAGTATGTGCTGCTGGCGGGCATCAACGACAGCGATGCCGATGCGCGTGCGCTGTTGGCGTTGACGCGCGACATTCCCTGCAAGTTCAACCTGATCCCGTTCAATTCCTTCCCGGCTTCGGGCTACCGCAAGCCGGCGGCGGAGCGTGTGCGCCGCTTCCAGGAGGTCCTCATGCAGGCCGATGTGGTCGCCACCGTGCGCAAGACGCGCGGCGACGACATCGACGCCGCCTGCGGACAACTGTCAGGACGGGTACGCGACAGGACGAAGCGGAACCTGAACGCGGTGGCGCCGGTTGCCCGCCAGACGATTACGCAGGAGGCCCTGACTTGAAACTCCACATGCTGCCTATCGCTGCAAGCGCAGTCATCCTGGCCGGTTGTGCCGGCAATGTGGCGGCGCCGAAGCAGGAACCCCTGCCCAATCTCGAGCAGGCGGCATTCCAGATGCCGGTGGTCGCGGACGACCAGTCGCGGGCCAAGGCGCGTACCGATCTCGGCATTGCCTATCTGCGTGACGGCCGCTACGAAATCGCTCTGGAAGAGGCGCAAAAGGCCATTTCCCATACGAGTGACTATGCGCCTGCCCACAACCTGCTGGCCCTGGTGCACATGGCGCTCGGGCAGAACGCACAGGCCGATGCCTCGTTCCGGCGGGCCATTAGCCTCGCGCCCGACAATCCGGAGATCGCCAACAACTACGGCTGGTTCCTCTGCCAGACCGGCAAGATCAAGGAATCCTTCACTTACTTCAATCAGGTGCTGCGCAATCCCCTGTACAAGACGCCGGCGAACGTACTGCACAACATGGGTGTTTGCGCGCTGCTCGACAAGGACGACGTGGCCGGCGAGTCGTATCTGTTCCGGGCCCTGAAGCTCGATCCCAACAACCTGCGCGCCTACTACTTGCTCGCCGACATCGAATACCGGCGCGGCCGCTACGAGGGCGCGCGCGACTGGCTCAAGAAACTGCATGCGAAGATGGAGCCGACGGCCGAAACGGTCTGGCTGTCGCTGCGCATCGATCGCAAGTCCGGTGACCGCAGGAGCGAAGCCGCGAACATGGGCATCCTGCGCGGCAAGTTCCGCGATTCTCCCGAGTACGTCCAGATGATGCGCGGAGAGTTCGATTGAGCGAAACGGGTCAGTGTTCTGTCGCGGCAGCAGGCGCGGAACCGGCGGTCGCGCCCTCCAGCGTGTCGGTCGGCCGCCAATTGCGGCAGGCGCGCGAGGCGGCGCAACTGTCGCGCCACGAAGTCGCTCAGGCATTGAAGTTCAGCCCGCGCCAGATCGAGGCGCTCGAGGCGGACGACTACGGGGCCCTGCCGGGCGCCACCATCGTGCGCGGTTTCGTGCGCAGCTATGCGCGCCTGCTCAGACTCGATGCCGCCCCCCTGCTGCGGCAACTCGAACCCGTGATGCCGAGCATGCCCGCGGAAGTCCGCCCCCCCGAGAACATGGGCATTGCCAACCAGCCGCGCGGCGTGCGCGAGTTTTCCCCGCTGGTGACGGTCGCCATCGTGCTGCTGATCGCCGCCGCGATGCTTGCCGCTTGGCACTTCTTCGGTGCGTCGACGACGCGGCCCGCGGCCACGACTGCCGGTGCGGCCCTGCCGAAACAGGCTCTTGAATCGCCTCAGGTGCAACCCCTCGTTCCCGTACCGGCCGAAAATCCCGCCGCTGCCCCTGCATCCGCGCCAATCGAAAATGTCATGCCGCCGCAGGCTGTAGAGCAGGCCGACCCCGCCATGCCGGTCCTGCGCTTCAGTTTCGCCGCCCGTTCCTGGGTCGAGGTGACCGATGCCAACGGGCAGCAGTTGCACAGCGGCGAGAATCAAGGTGGGTCGCAATTGACGCTGACCGGCAAGCCGCCCTTCGATGTCGTCGTCGGCAATGCCGGCAAGGTGACGCTGACGTATGGCGAAAAGCGGGTCGATCTGGCGCCGTACACGCGCGCCGAAGTGGCGCGTTTCACTCTCGAATAATGAATATGGCAAGCATTCCGTTGCGCCGCCCGACGCGGCGCGTCATGGTGGGAAAAGTCGCCGTTGGCGGCGGTTTGGCGGGTAGCGCCACGGCACCTGTCGTGGTGCAATCGATGACCAATACCGACACGGCCGACGTCTTCGCGACCGCGCAGCAGGTCGCCGAACTGCATCGCGCCGGCTCGGAGGTCGTGCGCGTCACCGTCAACACCCGCGAAGCCGCCGCTGCGGTGCCGAAGATCAAGGAACGGCTCGCCCAGCTGGGTATCGATGTACCGCTGGTCGGCGACTTCCACTTCAACGGCCACAAGCTGCTGACCGAAGTGCCGGAGTGCGTTGCCGCCCTCGACAAGCTGCGCATCAACCCCGGCAACGTCGGCAAGGGGGCGAAGCGCGACGAGCAGTTTGCCCGCATGATCGAGATCGCTTGCCAGTACCGCAAGCCGGTGCGCATCGGCGTGAACTGGGGCAGCCTCGACCAAACCCTGCTGGCCCGTCTGATGGACGAAAATGCGAAACGTCCGGAACCGAAGGACGCGACCGGCCTGATGCGCGAGGCGATGGTGGCTTCAGCCCTCGAATCCGCCGCCAAGGCCGAGGCGCTGGGCCTGCCGGGCGATGCGATCATCCTGTCCTGCAAGGTCAGCGGCGTGCAGGACCTGATCGCGATCTACCGCGACCTGGCAGCGCGCTGCGACTATCCCCTGCATCTGGGTCTTACCGAAGCCGGCCTCGGCAGCAAGGGCATCGTCGCCTCGACCGCGGCGCTCGCGGTGCTGTTGCAGGAGGGCATCGGCGACACGATCCGCGTCTCTCTGACGCCCGAGCCCGGGGAGAGCCGCACCAAGGAAGTCGTCGTCGCCCAGGAAATCCTGCAGACGATGGGCCTGCGCGCCTTCGTGCCGATGGTGGTGGCCTGTCCCGGCTGCGGCCGGACGACCAGCACCTTCTTCCAGGAACTCGCCCAGGACGTCCAGAACTACGTGCGCGCGCAGATGCCGGCGTGGAAGCTTGCGCATCGCGGTGTCGAGGACATGACCGTCGCCGTCATGGGCTGCGTCGTCAACGGTCCCGGCGAGAGCAAGCACGCCAACCTCGGCATCTCGCTGCCCGGCACCGGCGAGGAGCCGGTCGCCCCGGTTTATGCTGACGGCGAGCGCATCACCACGCTGCGCGGCCAGGGTGAACATGGTATCGCCGCCGAATTCCGCAACATCATCGACACCTACGTCGAGAAGAAATACCCCAAGCATTCATGAGTCAAACCCTGCAAGCCATTCGCGGGATGAACGACATCCTGCCCGACGAAGCCGAGCGCTGGGAGGCCCTCGAGGCGCTGATCCGCGACTGGCTGTCCGCCTACGGCTACCGGCCGGTCCGCATGCCGCTGGTCGAGCCGACGTCGCTGTTCGCGCGGGCCATCGGCGCCGTGACCGACATCGTCGAGAAGGAGATGTATTCCTTCACCGACAGCCTCAACGGCGAGCAGCTGACGCTGCGTCCGGAAGGCACCGCCTCCTGTGTGCGCGCGGTGCTCCAGCACAATCTCCTCTACGACGGCCCGAAGCGCCTGTGGTACCTCGGTCCGATGTTCCGCCACGAGCGCCCCCAGAAAGGCCGCTACCGCCAGTTCCACCAGGTCGGCATCGAGGCGCTCGGCCTGTCCGGCCCGGACATCGACGCCGAGCAGATCATCATGTGCGCGCGGCTCTGGGACGACCTCGGACTGGAGGGAATCCGGCTCGAGATCAACTCGCTGGGCGAGGCCGGGGAACGGGTCAAGCACCGTGCCGATCTGATCGCTTATCTCGAACAGCACCGCGATCTGCTCGACGAAGATGGCAAGCGCCGGCTGCACACCAACCCGCTGCGCATCCTCGACACCAAGAACCCCGCGCTGCAGGGCATCGTCGAGGCCGCGCCCAAGCTGATCGACTACCTCGGAGAAAATTCACTCAAGCATTTCGAGGGCGTGCAGCAGCTGCTCAAGGACGCGGCGATTCCCTACCGCATCAACCCGCGCCTGGTGCGCGGCCTCGACTACTACAACCTGACCGTGTTCGAATGGATGACCGATGCGCTCGGCGCCCAGGGCACGGTCTGCGCGGGCGGCCGTTACGACGGCCTGATCGCCCAGCTCGGCGGCAAGAGCGCGCCGGCCTGCGGCTTTGCGATGGGCATCGAGCGGCTGATGGCGCTGCTCGAAGCGCAGGGCGGCGGCATCGAGGCGCCCGCGCCCGATATTTATGTCGTGCACCAAGGCGAGGCGGCGCAGCGCGTCGCCTTCCGCGCGGCGGAGGTGCTGCGCGACGTTGGCTGCACGGTGCTCACGCACATGGGCGGCGGCAGCTTCAAGTCGCAGTTCAAGCGCGCCGATGCGTCGGGCGCGCAGCTGGCGGTGATCGTCGGCGACGACGAGGCGGCGGCGCATGCGGTGACGCTCAAGCCCCTGCGCGTCGAGGGAGAGCAGCAGCGCGTGCCGCTGGAGGAACTGGCCGATCGCGTCGGCGACTGGCTCTACGGCGACGATCAAGATTTTTCCGAGGATTGAACATGGCAACCTACGATCTGCAAGAGCAGGAACAGATTGAAGAACTGAAGACCTGGTGGAAGATGCACGGCACGCTGATCACGGCGCTGGTCGTCGCGCTCGCGGTCGGCGTGGTCGGCTGGCAGGGCTGGCAATGGTGGCAGCGCAGCCAGGCCGGCCAGGCTGCGCAGCTCTACGGCAACCTGCAACAGGCGCTGATGCAGGAGGACGTCAAGCGCGTGCGCCTGATGGCGGGCGAGCTGATCGACAAGTTCCCGCGCACGAGCTACGCCGGCATGGCCGCCCTGCTGTCCGGCAAGCTGCTATTCGAGACCGGCGATCTCAAGTCGGCCGAGGCGCAATACGGCTGGGCCGCCGAGCATGCCGCCGATCAGGGCACGCGCGATCTCGCGCGCCTGCGCCAGGCACTCGTGCTGACCGAGGAGAAGGATTTCGATGCGGCGCTCAAGCTGCTTGCCGTCCCGCCAGCGCCGAGTTTCATGGCCCGCTATCTCGAAGTGCGCGGCGACATCCTCGTCGCGCAAGGCAAGGGGGGCGAAGCGCGCGCCGCCTACGACGAGGCGATCAAGGCGCTCGAGGGCAGCCGCAAGGCAGAAGGTTTGCCGCCCGGTCCCTATCTCGAAATCCTGCAGGCCAAGCGCGACGCAGCCGGAGTGCAATCGTGAAATTGCGGCTGATCCTGCTGGCCGGCGTCACTTTTGCGGTGGGGGGCTGTGCCACCCTCGGCGATACCATCGACGCGCTCAATCCCTTTGGCAAGTCGACGCCCAAGGTCAAGCCGGCGCAGCTGCCCGATTTCAAGCCCAGCGCGGAACTGGTCCGCTCCTGGCAGGCGGGCATCGGCGCCAGCGGCGAATATGTCTTCACGCCGGCGGTGGTCGGCGGGCAGGTCTATGTCGCGGCGCGCGACGGCGCGCTGGCGCGTTACGACAATGGTCGCCAAGTATGGCGCATCAGCGCGGGCCAGGTCCTGTCAGGTGGCGTGGGCGCCAACGACAAGCTCGTGGTGGTCGGCACGCCCAAGGGCGGGGTGCTCGCTTTCCAGGCGGAAGACGGCCGGCCGGCCTGGCAGGCGCGCGCGAGCTCGGAGATCCTCGCCGCCCCGGCAGTGCAGGGCGATCTGGTCGTGGTACGCAGCGGCGATGCACGCATCTTCGGTTTCGCCGCGGCCGACGGCAAGCGGCGCTGGGTCTATCAGCGCAGCACGCCGGCGCTCGCCTTGCGCTCCCACGCCGGCGTTGCCATCGCCGACACGGCCATTTACGCCGGTTTCCCCGGCGGCAAGCTGGTCGCCGTGGCGCGCAGCAATGGCGCGGCGCTGTGGGAATCGACCGTAGCCCAGCCGCGCGGCACGACCGAACTCGAGCGCATCGCCGACGTGGCCAGCGCCCCCGTCGTCGCTGGGGCCACGGTCTGCGCCGTCGCCTATCAGGGCCGCGTCGCCTGCTTCGACGCCGAAAACGGGCGCCAGCTCTGGGCGCGCGACGTTTCATCCGTTGCCGGCCTCGACATCGGCAGCCGCGCCGTTTTCGTCGCCGACGACAAGAGCGCCGTTCTGGCCTTCGACCGCAGTTCCGGAGCCAGCCTCTGGAAGCAGGACAAGCTCGCGCGTCGCGGCCTGACGCGGCCGCTGGCGCTGGACAACCATCTCGCCGTCGCCGACTTTGCCGGTTACGTGCATCTGCTCGCCCAGGACGATGGCGCCTTCGCTGCCCGCGTGGCGACCGACGGCGCCGCGATTGTCGCCGCGCCCCAAAGGCTCGGGGGTCGGGAAGCCGCCTTGGTCGTGCAGACGAAGAGCGGCAGTGTGCACGCCCTGATGCTCAAGTAGATCAAGAGAAGACAAGCGGATGTTGCCCACGCTCGCCCTGGTCGGCCGGCCGAATGTCGGCAAGTCGACGCTGTTCAATCGACTGACGAAGTCGCGCGCCGCGCTGGTCGCCGACCAGCCCGGCCTGACGCGCGACCGCCACTACGGCCACGGCCGGCTCGGCAAGCGCGCCTTCCTCGTCGTCGATACCGGCGGCTTCGAGCCGCAGGCCAAGGAGGGCATCGTCCATGAAATGGCGCGCCAGGCCGAGGCGGCCATCGCCGAGGCCGACGTCCTGCTGTTTCTCGTCGATGGCCGCAACGGCCTGACCCCGCAGGACAAAGTAATCGCCGAGCGGCTGCGGCGCAGCGGACGGCCGCTGCACCTCGTCGTCAACAAGGCCGAGGGCATGAACCGCGATGTCGTCGCGGCGGAGTTCCACGAACTGGGCTGCGGCGAACCGCGCGTCATCTCGTCGGCGCATGGCGAAGGCGTGCGCGAACTTCTCGAGCTCGTGCTGGCCGATTTCCCCGAGGACGAGCCTGAAGAGACGCCGGACACCGGGGTGCGCGTCGCCGTGGTCGGCCGTCCCAACGTCGGCAAGAGCACGCTGATCAATACCCTGCTCGGCGAGGAGCGCATGATCGCCTTCGACATGCCAGGGACGACCCGCGATGCCATCGCCACGCCCTTCGAACGCAACGGCAAGCATTACACCCTGATCGACACCGCTGGCCTGCGCCGCAAGGGCAAGGTGTTCGAGGCCATCGAGAAGTTCTCCGTGGTCAAGACCCTCCAGGCGATCGAGGCGGCGAACGTCGTCGTGCTGATGGTCGATGCCAGCCAGGACATTTCCGACCAGGATGCCCACATCGCCGGCTTCTGCATCGAGGCCGGCCGTGCGCTGGTGCTGGCGGTGAACAAGTGGGACGCCGTCGATACCTACCGCCGCGACCAGGTCAAGCAGGACATCATGCGCAAGCTCAATTTCCTCGGCTTCGCGCGCGTGCATTACATCTCTGCGCTCAAGGGGCAGGGCGTCGCGAGCGTGCTGCAGTCGGTGGACAAGGCCTACGCCGCGGCGATGGTCAAGCTGACGACGCCGAAGCTGACCCGGGTGCTGCTCGACGCCGTGCAGAAGCAGGCGCCGCCCCGGCACGGCAACGTGCGCCCCAAGCTGCGCTATGCCCACCAGGGCGGCAGCAACCCGCCGGTCGTGGTCATCCACGGCAACGCGCTCGAGCACGTGCCTCCGGCCTACGTGCGCTACCTCGAGCACGTCTACCTGGAGGCCTTCAAGCTGCAGGGCACGCCGCTGCGCATCCAGTTCAAGATCACGAAGAATCCCTACGCCGATAAAGACTAACTGGAGGAAGCCATGACCTATGTCGTGACCGAAAACTGTATCAAGTGCAAATACACCGATTGCGTGGATGTCTGCCCGGTCGATTGCTTCCGCGAGGGACCGAATTTCCTTGTCATCGATCCCGACGAATGCATCGACTGCACCCTCTGCGTCCCCGAGTGCCCGGCCGAGGCTATTTTCGCGGAGGATGACGTGCCGGCCGAGCAGCGCGAGTTCATCGCCCTGAATGCCGAACTGGCCAAGCAGTGGCCGGCGATCATCGAGCGTAAGGCGCCGCTGCCGGATGCGGACGACTGGCGCGGCAAGCCGGGCAAGAAGTCTCTCCTTGAGCGCTGCGGTTGAAGGCCCAGGGTGGCGTGATAGACTTGCCGCAAATCAGCATTTCATAGGTTCTGCATGCCCGGCAATACCATCGGCACGCTGTTCAGCGTCACTTCGTTCGGCGAATCGCATGGCCCGGCCATTGGCTGCGTAGTCGATGGCTGCCCGCCCGGACTCGAGATCAATGTGACCGAGATTCAGGTCGAGCTCGATCGCCGCAAGCCGGGCACTTCGCGTCATGTTACCCAGCGGCGCGAGGCCGACGAGGTCGAGATTCTCTCCGGCGTCTTCGAGGGCAGGACCACCGGCACGCCGATCGCGCTGCTGATCCGTAATACCGACCCGCGCAGCAAGGATTACGGCAACATCGCCCAGACCTTCCGGCCTGGGCACGCCGACTACAGCTACTGGCAGAAATATGGCATCCGCGACTACCGCGGCGGCGGCCGCTCCTCCGCACGCGAGACGGCGGTGCGCGTCGCCGCCGGCGCGATCGCGAAGAAATGGCTGAAGGAGCGCTATGGCGTCACGATTCGCGGCTGGATGAGCCAGCTCGGTCCGCTCGAGATTCCCTTCGTTGATGCGGCCGAGATCGACCGCAATCCCTTTTTCGTCCCGAACGCGGCCATCGTGCCCGAACTCGAGGCCTATATGGACAGGCTGCGCAAGGACGGCGACTCGATCGGTGCGCGCATCGAGGTGATGGCCACCGGCGTCCCGCCGGGATGGGGCGACCCGGTCTATGGACGTCTCGACGCGCAGATCGCCTATGCGATGATGGGCATCAACGCCGTCAAGGGCGTGGAGATCGGCGCCGGTTTCGAGTGCGTGGCCCAGCGCGGCAGCGAACATGGCGACGAACTGACGCCCGAGGGTTTCCTGAGCAATCACGCCGGCGGGGTCCTCGGCGGCATCTCGTCCGGACAGGACGTGACCGTTTCCATCGCCATCAAGCCGACCTCGAGCATCCGCCTGCCGCGCCGCTCGATCGATCTGGAGGGCCGGCCAGCCACCGTGTCGACCGAGGGGCGCCACGACCCCTGTGTCGGCATCCGTGCGACGCCGATCGCCGAAGCGATGCTGGCGCTGGTGCTGATCGATGCCGCCCTGCTGCACCGGGCGCAGTGCGCGGACGTGCACTGTCCCACCCCCGTCATCCCGGCAAAGGCGCCTTAGGGAAGCCGGATGCCGCCTGATAGAATTTGCTTCGATTTCAAATAACCCACGACAAACAGGGAAGAAAACTGCCATGCACGTCGATCACCACGATCTCTATACCGAATTCCCCGACATGCGCGACGCCATCGATGCGATGAAGGCCAGCTATCCTTACTTCGCGGCGATGGCTTCCCGCTATGACCGCCTGACCGGCAAGGTCGAGGATCTCGAAGAGCACGACATGCCCATCGCGGACTTCACGCTGGAAGACATGAAGAAGGCGCGCGTCAAGCTGAAGGACGACATCTATCATTACCTGCAGGCGTTCCGCGTCGGCCAGAAGCACCCTGCCTGATCGTCCCCGGGGCGGAGTGTGAGTCCGCTGGGACGGCTTTCCGCCTGGTATTTTTTCTACTTCGCCTTCGTCGGCGCTTTCGCGCCGTACTTCACGCTTTACCTGCAGGACATCGGCCAGTCGGCCTGGGAGATCGGTGTCCTGATGTCGGTGCCGCAGGTGATGCGCCTGCTGGCGCCGAATCTCTGGGGCTGGCTGGCCGATCGTCTCGGCCGCCGCGCCGCGGTCGTCAAGTTCGCCGCCCTCGGTTCGGTGCTCGGCTTCTGCGGTTTCTTCTTCACCCGCGAATACCTGCCGATGCTGGCGGCAATGACGCTGGTCTGGTTTTTCTGGAGCGCCGCGTTGCCGCTGGTCGAGGCGATGACGCTCGACCGCCTCGCGGGTCAGACCGAACGCTACGGCCGCATCCGTCTTTGGGGTTCGATCGGCTTCATCGTCAGCGTGCTCGGCTTGGGGGCTGTGCTGGATTACCTGCCGATCGTCGCCGTGCTCTGGGCCTGCCTGTTCATCCTCGCCAGCGTGCTGGCCAGCGCCCTGACCCTCGCCGAGACCAAAGTCGGCGCTGGCGGGACGGCACCCCCCGTGGCCGACCGGCTGCGGCGACCGGCGGTGATGGCACTGCTGGCCGCCTGCTTCTTCATGTCGGTGGCGCACGGGCCGCTCTATGTCTTCTACTCGATCCATCTCGTCGATCACGGTTACGACAAGATGGCGGTCGGCATGCTCTGGTCGCTGGGCGTGGTGGCGGAAATCTTCGTGTTCATGGCCATGCCGCGCCTCATGAAGCATTTTTCGCTGCGCGGCATCTTGCTCGCGAGCTTCGCTCTCGCGGTGCTGCGCTTCCTGCTCATCGGCTGGGCGGCGGATCATGCCTGGGTCCTGCTGTTCGCCCAGATCCTGCATGGCGCGACCTTCGGCGCCTATCATGCGGGCGCGATGGCGGCGCTGATCCGCTGGTTCGAGCCCGCCCAGCAGGCGCGGGTGCAGGGGCTTTACGGCAGCATTTCCTTCGGCGCCGGCGGCATGGTCGGCGGTTTGATCAGCGGCCAGGCCTGGGATACCCTGGGGGCGGGCATGACTTACACGCTTGCCTCGCTGTTCGCCGCGTGCGGCCTGTTACTGGTCTGGCGCGGCCTGTCATCGGAATCGCTGGCACGGCGTTGAGGTGAAAATGAAAAGATTATTTCTGGCGGGTTTGCTCGCCCTTCTGCTGGCCGGCTGCGGGAATGTGCCGGTGACCGGCCGCTCGCAGTTGCTGATGGTTTCCGAGCAGCAGGAAATCAAAATGGGCCTTACCAGCTTTCGGGAGATCCTGGGCAAGGAGAAACTGGAGACGGATGCCGAGGTCAATGCCCGCGTGCAGCGCATCGGCCAGCGCATCGCGGCGGCCACGGGTCGCAACGACTACCAGTGGGAGTTCAAGGTCATCGACAACGACAAGTCGATGAACGCCTTTTGCCTGCCCGGCGGCAAGGTCGCCGTCTATACCGGGATCCTGCCGGTCGCCCAGGACGATGCCGGCCTCGCCACGGTGATCGCTCATGAAGTGGCGCATGCCATCGCCCGCCACGGCGGCGAGCGTTTGAGCCAGGAAATGGTCGTCGCCGGGCTCGGCGTGGCGACGGTCGTGGCTACCCACGATTCGCCCAACCGCGATCTGTACGTCGGCCTGCTGGGCGCCGGTGCGGCGGTCGGTTTCCTGCTGCCCTATTCGCGCCTGCACGAATCCGAGGCGGACCGCATGGGGCTCATCTACATGGCCAAGGCGGGCTACGATCCGCGTGCCGCGCTGGGTTTCTGGCAGCGCATGGCGGCCGCCGCGAAAGGCAAGTCGAAGCCGCCGGAATTCCTTTCCACGCACCCGGCCGACGAAACGCGCATCAGGGAGATCGAGCGCTGGATGCCCGAGGCATTGAGTCATTACCGGCCGCGTCCCGGAAACTGAGCCTTCAATGGGGGGGAGGGGCGGGAAGAAGGCCCCTGTGCGATAATTTTCCATTTTTTGGAGACGACCATGAAAAAGCTGCTGTTGTTCATTGCCGCGACGCTTTTCCTGGCCGGATGCAATACCGTTCAGGGCATCGGCAAGGATATCGAAAAAGGTGGCGAGGCCATCCAGAAAGCCGTCAAGTAATCCCCGCTGCCGTCAGACAGGAATCGACATGAAAATTTGTGTGCTGCCCGGCGATGGCATCGGCCCGGAAATTACCGCCGAAGCCGTGCGCGTGCTGAATGCGCTCGGCCTGAAGTTCGAAATGGAAGAGGCGCTGCTTGGCGGCTGCGCCGTCGATGCGACGGGCAATCCCTACCCCGAGGCCACGCAGAAGCTGGCGCGCGCCGCCGACGCGGTGCTGCTCGGCGCGGTCGGCGGCCCGCAGTGGGACAACAATCCGCGCGAACGGCGCCCCGAACGCGGCCTCCTCGGCATCCGCAAGGATCTCGGCCTGTTCGCCAACCTGCGTCCCGCCGTGCTCTATCCCGAACTCGCCAACGCCTCGACGCTCAAGCCCGAAGTGGTGGCCGGCCTCGACATCCTGATCGTGCGCGAACTGACGGGCGACATCTATTTCGGCCAGCCGCGCGGCATCGAGACGCGCAATGGCGAACGCGTCGGCGTCAATACGATGGTCTATTCCGAGAGCGAGATCCGCCGCATCGCGCGCGTCGCCTTCGCGGCCGCCCGCAAGCGCGGCAGGAAGGTCTGCTCGGTCGACAAGATGAACGTGCTCGAATGCACCCAGCTCTGGCGCGACGTCGTCAACGAAACCGCCAGGGACTATCCGGACGTCGAGCTGTCGCACATGCTGGTGGATAACTGCGCGATGCAGCTGGTGAAGAATCCCAAGCAGTTCGACGTCGTCGTGACCGGCAACATGTTCGGCGACATCCTCTCGGACGAGGCCTCGATGCTGACCGGCTCGATCGGCATGCTGCCCTCGGCCTCGCTGGACGAGAAGAACAAGGGCCTGTACGAGCCGAGCCACGGTTCCGCGCCGGACATCGCGGGCAAGGGCGTGGCCAACCCGCTCGCGACGATCCTGTCGGCCGCGATGATGCTGCGCTATACATTCGATAACGAGGCGGCGGCGAGCCGTGTCGAGAATGCGGTGAAGAAGGTGCTGGCGCAGGGTTTCCGCACCGGCGACATCTACGAGCCTGGCATGAAGCGGGTCGGTACGAAGGAAATGGGCGACGCGGTTCTCGCGGCGTTGTGAGATTCAATTGCAGAGGTAAGGCGAAATGAAAAAGCTAGGTCTGGTCGGATGGCGTGGCATGGTCGGCTCGGTGCTCATGCAGCGCATGCGGGAAGAGGATGATTTCAAGCTGATCGAGCCGGTGTTCTTCACGACATCGAACGTCGGCGGCCAGGGGCCGGCGGAAGCCGGCGGCGTGCCGCTCAAGGATGCCAAAGACATCGCGGCGCTCAAGCAGATGGACATCATCATCACCTGCCAGGGCGGCGATTACACCAAGGAGGTCTTCGGCCCCTTGCGCGCGGCCGGCTGGAACGGCTACTGGATCGACGCCGCCTCGAGCCTGCGCATGGCCGACGATGCGATCATCATCCTCGATCCGGTCAACCTCGGCGTCATCAAGGCCGGACTGGCCAAGGGTGTCAAGAACTACATCGGCGGCAACTGCACGGTTTCGCTGATGCTGATGGGCCTCGGCGGCTTGTTCCATCACAACCTGGTCGAGTGGATTTCGGCGATGACCTATCAGGCCGCTTCGGGCGCCGGCGCGCAGAACATGCGCGAACTGCTGGCCCAGATGGGCGTGTTGCACGATGCGGTGAAGGCGGAGCTGGCCGACCCGGCCTCGGCGATCCTCGACATCGATCGCAAGGTGGCCGAGACCATGCGTTCCAGCGCCATGCCGACCAAGAACTTCCGTGGCGTGCCGCTCGCCGGCAGCCTGATCCCCTGGATCGACGTGCCGGTCGAAGGCGGCCAGTCCAAGGAGGAGTGGAAGGGCGGGGCGGAGTGCAACAAGATTCTCGGCAAACCGGCATTCCGCTCGCCCGGCAGCATTCCGATCGACGGCCTGTGCGTGCGCGTCGGCGCGATGCGCTGCCATTCGCAAGGCCTGACCATCAAGCTCAGGAGGGATATGCCGCTTGACGAGTTGAGCGACATCATCGCCAGAGGCAACGATTGGGTGAAGGTCGTGCCCAACGAGCGTGAAATATCCGAACGCGAACTGACGCCCGCTGCGGTGACCGGAACCTTGACCGTTCCGGTCGGCCGCCTGCACAAGCTGGCCATGGGGCCGGAATATCTCGGCGCCTTCACCTGCGGCGACCAGCTGCTGTGGGGGGCGGCCGAGCCCCTGCGCCGGATGTTGCGAATTTTGCTCGGATAATCATATTCGGCATATAAGGCAAAGGTCGAGCTTGCGCCTTTAACTTCATGATGTTATTTTGAATACCGTCCACCCACACCCGGCGGGGTTGATTGTGAATAAATCGCTCAAACCATCGATATTCAAAACGTCCTTGATGGCCATGCTGCTGACCAGCGCCTTTGCTGCGCAGGCTGCCGGTCTCGGCAAGTTGAGCGTGTATTCCGCCATCGGCCAGCAGCTGAATGCCGAAATCGCGCTGACCGCGACACCGGCCGAGTTGAATTCGATGACGGCGAAACTGGCTTCGCATGAGGCTTTTCGGGAAGCCGGCATCGAGTACATGCCCCTGCTTGCGGATGTGCGCATCAGTCTTGACAAGAATGCCGCAGGCCAGCCGATTCTGAGGCTGACGACCTCGCAGCCCATCAGCGAGCCATTCCTGCATTTCCTGGTCGAGTTGAGCTGGGCCTCCGGGCGCATGGTCAGGGGGTACGCCTACCTGCTCGACCCCCCGGAAATGCTGCAGGTGGCCAAGCCGGCCTCGGTCGTGGCGCCGTCTGCTCCGGCCATCGAGACTCTCCCGCCCGATCCCGCGCCGGTAGCGACCAAACCTGTGGCGGGCGCGCCCGAAAAACCGGATCCTGCTCCCGGTGACTATCAAGTCAAGCAGGGCGATACGCTCGGCAAGATCGCCCGCGAAACCCGGCCTGAAGCGGTGACGCTCGACCAGATGCTGGTGGCCTTGTTCAACG
This sequence comes from uncultured Methyloversatilis sp., assembly GCA_964586275.1. Lineage (GTDB taxonomy): Bacteria > Pseudomonadota > Gammaproteobacteria > Burkholderiales > Rhodocyclaceae > Sulfuricystis. The sequence goes on from CAZPIE010000001.1 coordinate 39,240, forward strand.
GCAATCGGGATGCCTTTGTCGGCAACAACATGAATCGCCTGCGCGCGGGGAAGATCCTGCGCGTGCCGACTGCGGAGGAGGTCGGCAAGATCGATGCGGCCGAGGCGCGCAAGTTGGTCATCAGTCAGATTGGCGAGTTCAATGCCTATCGCAAGCGGCTCGCCGGTGCGGCAGCGGCATCGGCGGCACCGGAAACGTCAGCCCAACAGCAGGTCAGCGGCACGATCAAGCCGCAGGTGGAAGACAAGGTCCCTGCCCCGGCGGCCAGGGACAAGCTTGAGGTCTCGCGAACCGAGCCCGCGAAAACGGCGCAGGCAGCCGCCGGCAGCAGCCTCGAAGAAGACCTGATCGCCCGCGACAAGGCCTTGCGCGAGGCTTCGGAGCGGATTGCCCAGCTCGAAAAGAACATCGAAAACCTGAAGAAGCTTCTCGAGGTCAAGAGCCAGGCCGGAGCGAAGCTGCAACAGGAGAGCGTAGCCGTCCTGCCCGAGCCTGCCGAGAAGCCCGCGGAGCCCGTCAAGGCCGAAGCTCCGGCAGCGTCCCCGCCTGCACCGGTCGCGACGAGCGAGCCGGCGGCGAAACCGGAAGATGCCAAGCCTGCAGCGGAGCCGCCCAAGCCAGCCGAGCCTGCCGCGCCACCTCCAGCAGTGCAGAAGCCGGCAGTACCACCCCCGCCACCTCCTCCCGAGCCCGGCTTTATCGATGAGAACCCAGAACTCGTTTACGGTGGTGGCGGACTCATCGCCCTGCTGCTCGGTTATCTCGGTTACTCCTCGTGGCGCAGAAGAAAAGTTCGGGCCGATCGGTCCGCCATCGACTCGGCCGCGCCTGTCGCTGCAACAACGCCTGTCGCTGCAACAACCGCTGTTCCAGAGGCCAAGCCAGCGATACCCGGAGCACCGGCCACGGCTTTCGATACTGGCGAGATAACCATCCAGGGCGAATTCAGCGAGGGCGGTCTGCTGACCAATGAGGAAATCGTCGATCCGGTAGCCGAAGCCGATGTGCTGATGGCGTATGGCCGGGATCGCCAGGCCGAGGAGATTCTTCAGGAAGGGCTCATCAAGGATCCGTCGCGTCCGGCGATCCACATGAAGCTGCTCGAGCTGTATGCGAAGCAGGAAAATATTGCCCAGTTCGAGACGATTGCCGAAAAATTGCACGCCTTGAACAACGGGCGCGGTGCGGATTGGGAGAAGACTCTGGCGGTCGCACGCACGCTGGGTCTTTCGGGTGGCATTTTCGGAGCTGCGGCTGCGGCGGCGGAGATTGTCCAGCCCGTCACGGATGGCGTCGAGCCAGCCGTGGCCGGCGAGCCGCAGGAGGCGGTCGAGGCTGCCAGCGCACTTGCCATGCCGCAAGCCGCGGGGCTGGTCGAAGCGCCTGCTGGCGAGGAGGCGCCTTCGTTCGAGTTCGATTTCGATCTTGGGACAGAGGCGGGGACCGAAGTGGCTGCAGCGGTCGCTGCTGCCGAACAGGCTGCGGCTGCACCTGTAGCCGAAAATGACATGAGTCTCGATTTCGACTTCGACCTTGGTACTCCCGAGGCGGAGCAGGCTGTCGAAGCGGTCGTCGAGAGGGCCGTGGCCCCTGTCGAGGCGAATTTGGCGGAAATGGATTTCGATCTCGATCTGGGTTCGCCAGTCGGACCGGATGCGGAAACGTCGGCCGCAATGGCTCAGCAAGTCGGGAGTGCAGCGGCTGAAGCACCCAGTGCCGGCGGCATCGGAGAACTCAAGCTCGATTTCGATCTCGAACTCGACCAGGGGCTCGCATCGACTGCTGCCGCCGAGCCGGTTGTCGAGGAGACCGATCTGGTGCTGGATTTCCCCATAGCCGAGGAACCGCAGCTGGAGGCCAGGGCAGCGACGGTGGTCGCTGCCGAGCCGGTTGTCGAGGAGACCGATCTGGTGCTGGATTTCCCCGCGGTCGATG
>CAZPIE010000001.1:41274-53747 GCA_964586275.1 uncultured Methyloversatilis sp.
TGGCAAGCCTGACAACCCCGAAGTGGCGACCAAGCTGGAGTTGGCGCAGGCCTACGAAGAAATGGGCGATCTCGAAGGCGCACGCGAATTGCTGAACGAGGTTGTCAGCGAGGGTAGTGAAGCCCAGCAGGCACAGGCGCGCGCGAAGCTCGACCAGTTGGGCATCGCCTGACAGGAGGCGCCACGACTGCGGTTGTCGTGGCGAACTGCTTTCCCGATGTTCCACCCGGCATCGCTGTTGCTTTCCTGGTTTGGCCTCGCGTTGACCTTGCAGTGGCTCGCGTTGGAGTGGCTGCTGCCGATTGCTTGCGGATTTTCCCTCGCGGCTGTCGTGATCGCGCCAGAGCGCAGTCTCAATCTTCTGAAACGTTCGCGGTGGCTGCTCGTCTCGCTTGCCGTGCTGTATTTCTTGATGACCCCCGGCGAATTCGTTCCGGGTGTCGCTGGCGCAATCGGTATCACCTACGAGGGCTTGCGGCAAGGTGGCAAACAGATCGCTCTTCTGCTGGCAATGCTGGCCAGCCTTGCCCTGCTGCACCGGATGGTCGGCACGACCGGGCTGCTTGCCGGAAGCCACTGGTTGCTGAGCCCCTTTCCCTGGCGTGAAGCCACGGTGGTGCGGTTGATGCTGGTGCTGGAGTATCTGGAGCAGGGACGTCACGCTTACTGGCGGGAATGGCTGACCCCGAATCCCGAAAACGAAACGACGCTGCCGGACAAATTCGTGCTGGGCAAGCCGCAATTCCAGCTGCCCGATTGCGCGCTATTGCTATTCGTGACAGGGCTGGCGATTGCCGTGATGATCCGGTCATGAGAATAGCGCTTGGCCTCGAATACGATGGTTCGGGGTTTTCCGGGTGGCAGTCGCAGCCGGGTGGCAACACCGTTCAGGATGTACTCGAAACAGCCTTGTCGGCGGTGGCCGGCATCCCTGTTTCGGTGGTTTGTGCCGGTCGTACCGATGCCGGGGTCCATGCGACAGCACAGGTCGTGCATTTCGATGTTGCCGTCGAGCGGCCTGCCATGGCATGGGTGCGCGGGACAAACGCGCATTTGCCCCATGCTGTTGCCGTGCGCTGGGCTGCGCCGGTCAGCGACGGCTTTCACGCCCGCTTTGCCGCGCGGTCCCGCTCCTACCGGTACGTCCTGCTCAACCGTCCCGAACGGCCCGGACTGATGGCCGGCAAGGTCGGCTGGTGTCATCGTTCGCTGGATGTCGCCGCCATGCAGGCGGCGACGGCCTGCCTGATCGGCGCGCACGACTTTTCGTCCTTTCGCGCTTCAGGCTGCCAGTCCAAGACGCCGGTCAAGACCCTCTATCGCTTCGAGATCTCCCGCCAGGGAGATCTGGTGATCTTCGACTGTTGTGCCAATGCCTTCCTGCACCACATGGTGCGCAACCTGGTTGGTGCGCTGGTCTATGTCGGCATGGGCCGGGATACTCCGGACGGCATTGCCGCACTGCTGGCGGCGCGCGACCGGCGGCTGGGGGCGCCGACCTATGCGCCGGACGGCCTGTATTTGATGGGGGTCGATTATGGCGACCGGTGGGCTTTACCCCAGCAGGGACGTATCATGGCGCTTCCGCAACTGCCGGTCAGCTGATTTCATGCACCGAACCCGCATCAAGATCTGCGGCATCACCCGAAACGAAGACCTCGCCGCGGCAATGAAGGGTGGCGCGGATGCCGTCGGTTTCGTGTTCTATCCCCCAAGTCCCCGTTTCCTGGCGGCGGAGGCGGCCGCCTTGCTGGCGCGGCAGGTGCCGCCTTTCGTGACGCGCGTGGGCTTGTTCGTCAATGCTGAGCCGGCGACGGTGCGCGAGACGCTGGGGCAAGTGCCGATCGATCTGCTGCAGTTTCATGGCGACGAGGACGCCGCATATTGCGAACAATTTGGCCGTCCCTACCTCAAGGCGGCTCGGGTCAGGCCGGATAGCACCAGGGGCGATCTGTTAGAATTCGCCCGCGCTTTTCCGACCGCTCAAGGCTTGTTGCTCGATGCCTGGGTCGAGGCTTACGGCGGAGCGGGGCAGTCTTTCGACTGGTCGCTGATTCCCGAGAACCTGCCCTTGCCAATGGTGCTATCCGGAGGTCTTCATGCTGGCAACGTCGTCGAAGCTGTCGTTAAAACGCGTCCTTGGGCGGTTGATGTGAGCAGCGGGGTCGAGTTCTCCAAGGGCATCAAGGATGCTGAAAAAATCGCCGCCTTCGTGGCGGCAGTGAGAATGGCAGATGTCAGACAATAAATACAAGATGCCCGATGAACGCGGGCATTTTGGGAAGTATGGCGGCGTTTTCGTTGCCGAAACCCTGATTCCGGCGCTCGCCGAACTCGACCGGGCTTATGCCTCGGCCAAAAACGACCCGGCGTTCAGGGCGGAGTTCGAGTACGAACTGGCCCATTACGTCGGGCGTCCCAGCCCGATCTACCATGCCCGGCGCTGGTCGGAAGCCCTCGGCGGCGCGCAAATCTATCTGAAGCGCGAAGATCTCAACCATACCGGCGCGCACAAGATCAACAACGGCATCGGCCAGGCATTGCTGGCCCGCCGCATGGGCAAGCCGCGGGTGATTGCCGAGACCGGCGCGGGGATGCATGGCGTCGCGACCGCGACCGTCGCGGCGCGCTACGGCATGGAATGCGTGGTGTACATGGGCAGCGAGGACGTCAAGCGCCAGGCCGCGAACGTCTATCGCATGAAGGTGCTCGGCGCGACCGTCGTGCCGGTCGAATCCGGTTCGAAGACGCTCAAGGATGCGCTTAACGAGGCGATGCGCGACTGGGTCACCAACATCGGGAATACCTTCTACATCATCGGCACCGTGGCCGGCCCGCATCCCTACCCGATGATGGTGCGTGATTTCCAGTCGGTGATTGGCCGCGAGTGCATTCAGCAAATGTCGGCGCTGGCGGGACGGCAACCCGACCAGGTGATCGCCTGCGTCGGCGGCGGTTCCAACGCGATGGGCATCTTCTACGACTACATCCCGCGCGACGAGGTCAAGCTGATCGGCGTCGAGGCGGCTGGTTTCGGTATGGAGACCGGCAAGCATGCCGCTTCGCTGACGGCAGGCAAGCCCGGCGTGCTGCACGGCAACCGCACCTATCTGTTGCAGGACGCGAACGGGCAGATCATCGAGACCCACTCGGTTTCGGCCGGCCTCGACTATCCGGGCGTCGGCCCCGAGCACGCCTGGCTCAAGGATTCCGGCCGCGCCGAGTACGTCACCGTGACCGACGACGAGGCGCTCAAGGCTTTCCACGACCTGTGCCGCAACGAAGGGATCATCCCGGCGCTGGAATCGAGCCATGCGCTGGCCTACGCGGCTCGCCTGGCGCCGACGCTGGCCAAGGACAAGATTCTGCTCGTCAACCTGTCCGGCCGCGGCGACAAGGACATGCACACCGTCGCCGAAAAAGCGGGGATAAGGTTCTGACCATGTCGAGAATTTCCGCAAAGTTTGCCGAGTTGCAGAGCCAACAGCGCAAGGCCCTGATACCCTTCATTACCGCCGGCGATCCCGAACCCAGCCAGACTCTGCCCTTGATGCAGGCGCTGGTGGCGGGGGGGGCCGACATCATCGAACTGGGTGTCCCGTTCTCCGATCCGATGGCCGACGGCCCGACCATCCAGCGCGCTTCGGAACGCGCACTGACCTATGGCACGAGTCTGCGCATCGTGCTGGGCATGGTGCATGAGTTCCGCAAGACCGACGCGACGACGCCCGTCGTGCTGATGGGCTATGCAAACCCGGTCGAAGCCTACGGGCAGGAAGCCTTTGCCCGCGCCGCGCAGGCGGCGGGTGTCGATGGCGTGCTGACGGTGGATTACCCTCCGGAAGAGTGCGCCGGTTTCGCCGACCTGCTGCACACGCATGGCATCGACCCGATCTTCCTGCTGGCGCCGACTTCCGAGGAGAAGCGCTTCTCCGATGTCGCCGAACTCGGCAGCGGCTACATCTATTACGTGTCGCTCAAGGGCGTGACCGGCTCGGCCGCGATCGATCTCGACGAGGTGGCGCGGCGCATCCCGGCGATTCGTGAAAAAGTCGGGATGCCCGTCGGTGTCGGTTTCGGTATCCGCGATGCGGCCAGTGCCGCAAGGATCGCCCGCGTCGCCGATGCCGTGGTGATCGGCAGCAAGATCATCGAAACCATCGAGCAAAGCGCGGTGGGAGAAGCGCCCGCGCGCGTGACGGCCTTCCTGCGCGAGGTGCGCACGGCCATGGACAGGGAGACGCAACAATGAGCTGGTTGCGAAAGCTGTTGCCGCCGAAGATCAAGCGCGCCGAAGGCTCGAAGAAGTCAATCCCCGAAGGCTTGTGGCGCAAGTGCCCGTCCTGCGAGGCGGTACTGTATGCAACCGACCTCGAGCAGAACCTCAACGTCTGCCCGAAGTGTGGCCATCATCACCGGCTCAAGGCGCGCGAGCGCCTCGACCTGCTGCTCGACCCGGAAGGTCGCTTCGAGATCGGCAGCGAGGTGATTCCCCTCGACGCGCTCAAATTCAAGGACAGCAAGCGCTATTCCGACCGTCTTGCCGCGGCGCACGAGGAAACCGGCGAGTCGGATGCCCTCGTCGTCATGCAGGGCGCGGTGAAGACGCTGCCGCTGGTCGTCGCCTGCTTCGAATTCGAGTTCATGGGCGGCTCGATGGGCTCGGTGGTCGGCGAGCGCTTCGTGCGCGGCGTGAATGTCGCGGTGGAGCACCAGCTGCCCTTCCTTTGCATCACCGCCTCGGGCGGCGCGCGCATGCAGGAAGGCCTGCTGTCGCTGATGCAGATGAGCAAGACCACGGCGGCCGTGACGCGGCTGGCGCGCCACCGGCTGCCGTTCGTCACGCTGCTGACCGACCCGACCATGGGGGGCGTGTCCGCCTCCTTCGCCTTCGTCGGCGATGTAGTGATGGCCGAGCCGGGCGCGCTGATCGGCTTCGCCGGGCCGCGCGTGATCGAGCAGACGGTGCGCGAAACCCTGCCCGAAGGCTTCCAGCGCGCCGAGTTTCTGCTCGAAAAAGGCGCGATCGACATGATCGTCGACCGCCGCAACCTGCGCGATCGACTGGCGTCCGTCCTGACCCTCCTGCAAAGAATTCCCGCCGTTTGATGGTCGCCGCGCCGCCGTCCAGTCTGGATGACTGGCTGGCCCATCTCGAACAACTGCACCCGCGCGGGCAGGCGGGCATCGAGCTCGGTCTCGAGCGCGTGCGGCAGGTGTCGCGGGCGCTCGGGCAGCGCCAGATTTGCCCGGTGATCACCGTCGGCGGCACCAACGGCAAGGGGTCGACCTGCGCGCTGCTCGAACGCATGCTGCTGTCCGCCGGCTACCGCGTCGGCGTCTATACCTCGCCGCACCTGCTGCGCTATAACGAACGCGTGCGCCTGAACGGTTTGCCGGCGGACGATGCCGCATTCTGCGCGGCATTCGCGCGGGTCGAGGCGGCGCGCGCTGCGGTTCCATTGACGTATTTCGAGTTCGGCACGCTCGCCGCCTGGGAACTGTTCGCCGCGACGCAACTCGATGCCATCATCCTCGAGGTCGGCCTCGGCGGCCGGCTCGATGCGACGAACATCTACGATGCCGACTGCGCGATCGTCGCCACCGTGGCGCTCGACCACATGGATTTCCTTGGCCCGACGCGCGAACACATCGGTCGTGAAAAGGCGGGCATCTGCCGGTACGGACAGCCGCTGATCTGCGGCGATGCCGATCCGCCGTCCAGCCTGGTCGAAACCTGCCGTCGCGCCGGTGCCGACTTGCGCTGCATCGGCCGCGATTTCGGTTTCCAGCGCCAGGAAGGACAATGGCAATACTGGGGCAGGGACGGGCGGAATCTCGGCGGGCTGGCTTTTCCGGCCCTGCGCGGCGACTGTCAGCTGCACAACGCATCCTGCGCCATTGCCGCGCTGGATGCCTTGCAAGACCGCCTGCCGGTGTCGGCGCAGGATATCCGGCGCGGGCTCGCCGAGGTCGCGGTGGCGGGACGCTGCCAGGTATTGCCCGGGCGCCCGCAGATCGTCCTCGATGTCGCCCACAATCCGCAGGCGGCGGCTGCACTGGCGCACAGCATCGGCGGCATGGGCCATGCCCCAGCGACCTGGGCGGTGTTCGGCATGATGGCCGACAAGGATATCGCCGGCGTGGTCGCGGCCATGAAACCGCGGGTCGATCGCTGGCTGCCCTGCGATCTGCCCGGGCCGCGTGCGGCAAGCGCGGCGCTGCTCGCCGAAGTCATCCGCAAAGTCGGCGCCGGCGAGACGGCAGACTGCTTCGCTTCCCCCGCTGCGGCGCTGCTTCATGCGCAGGAGAATGCAGGTGGCGATGATAGAATTTTGGCCTTCGGATCATTTCTGACGGTGGCGGGCGCGATGCGTTTCCTGAACCGCGATTGAGGACATGGCGCAAGAGGACTCACGAGAGGCAAACCGGGGCATACGGCCGGACGAGGACACGCAACTGAAGAAACGCGCGCGTCGGCGCCTGATCGGTGCCGTGGCGCTGGCGTTGTTCGTCGCCATCGTCCTGCCGATGGTGATGGATCACCAGCCGGCCCCGCCGCTCAAGGACATACAGGTGCGGATACCCAGCCCGGACGAGGGCGCGACGCAAAAGCCGCAGGCGCCGGCAAAACCGATCGACAAGGCGCAGATCAAGCCGATCGCCACGGTTGAACCCAAGCCGGAGCAGAAGACCGAAGCCAAATCGGAGATCGGGCACGCGCCCGAACCAGAACCGAAGGTTGAAGCGAAGTCTGAGACGAAGCCTGAAAAGAAGCCGGAATCCAGGTCCGAAGCCAAACCTGCCGCCGCCGGCGGCGAAGCCTGGGAGGTGCAACTGGGTGCGTATGCCGAGCCCGGCCGGGTCACGAACCTGCAGAACAAGCTCAAGGAACTGGGTCTGCCGGTCTACACCGAGAAGGTCGAAACGCCAAATGGTCCGCGCACCCGCGTCCGGGCAGGCCCCTTCCCGAATCGAGAGGCGGCCGAGAGGGCCAGGGCGCGCCTCAAGATCATCGGCGTCGATGGGCCGGTGGCAAAAAAACCGTGACCCTGCGGTGAGACCAAGTGACATTCTTCGATTATTTCGTGCTGGCCGTGATGGCCATTTCCCTGCTGGTGGGGGTCGCGCGCGGGGTGGTGAGCGAGATCCTCGCCCTGGTCGCATGGGTGGCGGCCTTCATCGCGGCGCGCCTTTGGGCGGTACCGGTCGGCGACCTGTTGCTGGTGGACTTGCCGGACCCCTTGTGGCGGCAGTTGGCGGGCTTTGTCGGCGTGTTCGTCGCGGTGCTGATCGGTTTCGCACTACTGCGCTGGGTGACGACGCTACTGCTCAAGGCGGTCGGATTGCGGCCGCTCGACCGGGCGGTAGGTGCGTTATTCGGCGTAGTGCGCGGCATGCTGGTCTTGCTGATTCTGGTCCTGCTGGCGGGGTTGACGCCCTTGCCGCAGCAGCAATGGTGGCGGCAGGCGGCCTTCGCGCCGCCGCTCGAAACGGGTGTGCTGGCGGTCAAGCCCTGGCTGCCGCCGGAACTGGCGAAACGGATTCGATACCGATAGGGTGAAACGATGTGCGGCATTCTCGGCGTAGTTGCCACCACACCAGTCAATCAGCTGCTCTATGACGGCCTGCAGGTGCTGCAGCATCGCGGGCAGGATGCTGCCGGCATTGCCACCGCCGACGGCGGGCGCTTCCACATGCACAAGGGGCCGGGACTGGTGCGCGATGTTTTCCGCACGCGCAACATGCGCAACCTGGTCGGCAACTGGGGCATCGGACACTGCCGTTATCCGACGGCGGGCTCCGCCTACAACGCCGCCGAGTCGCAGCCCTTCTACGTCAATTCGCCGTTCGGCCTGATGCTGGCCCATAACGGCAACCTGACCAATGCCGAGCAACTCAAGCGCGACATGTTCCTGCAAGACTTGCGGCACATGAACACCAACTCGGATTCCGAAGTGCTGCTCAACGTGCTGGCGCACGAACTGCAGGCGGCCTCGACGAAATACCAGGTTGACGCCGAGACGATCTTCAAGGCGGTGGCCGGCACGCACAAGCGCGTGCAGGGCGCCTATGCCGTGGTGGCGATGATTGCCGGCTACGGGTTGCTGGCTTTCCGCGATCCCTACGGCATCCGGCCGCTGGTGATCGGCAAGAACGAAACGCCGGCCGGCACGGAGTATCTCGTCGCCTCGGAGAGCGTCGCCATCGACACGCTCGGCTTCCAGTTACTGCGCGATGTCGAACCCGGCGAAGCGGTGCTGATCGACACGCGCGGCCAGTTCATCAGCCGCCAGTGCGCGGAGAACACCCGGCACGCGCCCTGCATGTTCGAGTACGTCTATCTGGCGCGGCCGGATTCGCTGATCGATGGCGTGTCGGTTTACGCGTCGCGCGTGAGGATGGGCGTCTCGCTGGCCGACAAGGTCCGCCACACCATGCCGCATTTGGCGATCGACGCGGTGATCCCGATTCCCGATTCGAGCCGGCCGGCCGCCCTCGAACTGGCAACACGGCTCGGTGTGCCCTACCGCGAGGGCTTCGTGAAGAACCGCTATATCGGCCGCACCTTCATCATGCCCGGCCAATCCACGCGCAAGAAGTCGGTGCGCCAGAAGCTCAACGCCATCGGCGCGGAATTCCGCGGCAAGAACGTGCTGCTTGTCGACGACTCGATCGTGCGCGGCACGACCAGCCGCGAGATCATCATGATGGCGCGCGAGGCGGGCGCGCGGAAGGTCTATTTTGCCTCGGCCAGCCCGCCGGTACGCTTCGCCAACGTCTATGGCATTGACATGCCTTCGCGTGCCGAGCTGATCGCGGCCTTCCGCAACGACGAGGAGATTCGCCAGGAGATCGGCGCCGACGCGCTGATCTACCAGGATCTCGAGGCGATGAAGAAAGCCGTGCGCGACATCAATCCGGCCCTGACGCAGTTCGACACCTCCTGCTTCGACGGCCATTACATCACCGGCGCCGTCAGCGCCGACTATCTCAACAGCATCGAGGCGGCGCGCGCCGGGCCGGCGCGCCATGACGGCGATGGCGGCGATGGCGGTCAGCTCGATCTCAACCTCGTATCCCACGGATGAACGACGATTCCCGCTACCGGTTCGATACCCTGGCGATCCGCGCCGGGCAGGAGCGCAGCCAGTATGGCGAGCATTCCGAGGCGCTCTACCTGACCTCCAGCTTTGTTTTCCCCGGCGCGGCCCAGGCCGCGGCGCTGTTCGCCGGCGAGGTCGAGGGGTATACGTACTCGCGCTTCACCAACCCGACCGTGACCCTGTTCCAGGACCGGCTCGCCGCGCTGGAAGGCGCCGAGGCCTGCATCGCGACAGCCAGCGGCATGGCCGCGATTCTCGCCACCGCGCTGGCCCTGCTGCAGTCGGGCGATCATGTCGTCGCCGCGCGCGGCATCTTCGGCGCGAGCCAGGCGCTGTTCGGCACGATTCTCCCGAAATTCGGCGTGACGACGACCTTCGTGCCCGGCTGCGATCCGGAGAATTTCAGGAAAGCGCTCCAGCCGAACACGAAGCTCGTGTTCATCGAGACGCCTTCCAACCCGCTGACCGAGGTGCATGACATGGCCGCGCTGGCGGACATGGCGCATGCCGTCGGCGCCCTGCTGGTCGTCGACAACTGCTTCTGCACCCCGGCGCTGCAACGGCCGCTCGAGTTCGGCGCGGATCTCGTCATCCATTCCGCCACCAAACACCTCGACGGGCAGGGTCGCGTGATGGGCGGTGCGGTTTGCGGCGCCAAGGCGCCCGTCGAGGAGGTCTTCAAGTTCATGCGCACCGCCGGGCCGAGCCTGTCGCCCTTCAATGCCTGGGTGCTCGCCAAAGGCCTAGAGACGCTCGGGCTGCGCATGCAGGCGCATTCGGCGAATGCACTGGAACTGGCGCGCCGGCTCGAAACCCATCCGGCCATCGAACGCGTGTTCTATCCCGGCCTGCCCTCCCATCCGCAACATGCGCTGGCGCAGCGCCAGCAGTCGGCCGGCGGCGCCATCGTCTCCTTCGAGACGAAGGGCGGCCGGGAAGCGGCCTGGCGCGTGATCGACCGCTGCAAGCTGCTGTCGATCACTTCCAACCTCGGCGATGTCAAGACGACCATCACGCATCCCGGAACCACCACACACGGCCGCGTGGCGCCGGAAGCGCGTGCCGAAGCGGGCATCACCGAGGGCCTGGTGCGTATCGCCGTCGGCCTCGAAGCGATCGACGACATCGAAGCCGACCTCTTGCGCGGCCTGGGACCGCGCTGACCTCCCCCGTCCGGGTGGCGGGTGCCGTCCCGCCAGCGCCGACTTTCCCGCGGTTCGGCAGCAGTTTCCGAACTGATAAAATCCCCCTTCGATCAGGCAGCAGCACTGCCTGCAATGACCTTTCACCGATACCATGAAGCGCTCCCGTTTTTCCCGCCGTACCAAGCAAACGCCCGATACCGAGGAACTGATCCGCCTCGCCACGCAACTGAGCCAGTCGGGCAGCCGATTGGAAGACGTCTTCTGGGAGCGCCGTCTCGCGGTGACGGTCGACCGGCTGCTGCGCGGCCAGGACGAAGCCGCGCTGAATGCCGCCCTCGACCATCTCTACGGCGCGGGTGGCCGCGCCTACGACGAGCTGGCCGACATGGTCGAGAACTGCGCCGAATCGCATCATCACGCGATGGCGGGCGCGGGGGGCGGACAGGATGTGCTGTTGTTCGCCGCGCCGGTGCTGGCCTGGTCGCGCTATGCGATTCCCTCCGGCCCGATCGCGCCGGACGTGCTGAGCAACCTGCGCGTCCAGCTGCAGGCCCACGTGTTCGCCTCCGAAGTGCGCTTCGGCCTCGCCGACTTTTTCTTCAGCCCGGACCAGTTGCCGCAGAGCTATTGCGAGACGGCGGCGCTGGCGGAAAAGCTCGCCAAGGCCGCGCTGCACGGGCGCGACCTCAAGCTCGACGCCAGCCAGATGGCGGAAACGATGAACTTCCTTTCCGATACCCGTTACCTGATCGGCGTGGTCTGCGCCCCGGTCGGGACGCCATTGTTCCGCTGGCAGGAGGACGACGGCAGCCGCAGCGAGGCCCTCAAGCAGTGGCGGGCGCAGGGGGGCGAGGCGTTGCGGGGGTTGTTGCCGGCCTGTGCGACCGAGCCCTTGCTACCGCAATCCTTCCATGCCGCGATCCGCGAGGCGGACCGCGCTTCGCGGCCCTATTCGCTGCGCTCCGCGGTCGCCTTCCTGCAGACGACCCTGAACGTCCCGGCCGCGAACCTGCGAGCGGTGGTGGCGCCTTACTACGATCGCCAGATCGAGGAATACCGCATCGGTTTTACGCTCGGCGAGGCCTCCGAAGTGGTGCATGGCGTGGTCTGGCCCTTGCTGGAGAACGAGGACGAGGCGGCCGAACTGCCCGGCCAGATCGAGGCCGTGTTGCGCGAGGCGGGCATCCGCGAAGTGCTGGTGCTCGATCATCGCTTCCCGCTCGAGTATTGCGACGACTGCGGCGCGCCGCTCTATCCGAATCCAGAAGGCGAGCCCGTGCATGCCGAGCTGCCCGAGCAGGAAGAGGAAGCCCTGCCGCGCCACTTGCACTAGGCGCGCGGATGGCGACGCCCTCCGCGCTGGACGAACTGGTCGCGGCCCTGCGCTGCCTGCCGGGCGTGGGGCCGAAATCGGCGCAGCGCATGACCTATCATCTCCTGCAGCACGACCCGCGCGGCGCCGAACGCCTCGCGCGCGCGCTTGACCGGGCACTGGGTGTGCTGCGCCACTGCAACCGCTGCAACAATTTCACCGAGGCCGAGATCTGCGAGCGCTGCCTGTCGCCGAAGCGCGACCCCGCGCAGTTGTGCGTCGTCGAAATGCCCGCCGACCTCAACACGATGGAGCAGACCCACGCCTACAACGGCCTGTATTACGTCCTGATGGGGCGCTTGAGTCCGCTCGACGGCATTGGCCCGCGCGAGCTGGCCTTCGACCGGCTGCTTGCCCGCGCCTGCGACGGGGTGGTCAAGGAGGTGATTCTGGCCACCAATCTGACGCACGAGGGCGAGGCGACCGCCCATTACCTTTCCGAAATGCTGCACGCCCGCGGGATCAAGGTCAGCCGCATTGCCCGCGGCCTGCCGTTGGGCAGCGAAATCGAGTATGCGGATGCCGCCAGCGTCGCGCAGGCATTCCTCGAAAGACGCGATTATTAGCGAGTAAACAACAGGTTATTCGACTGGGGCTTTAATTGCCCGACTGACTTGAGTACAATTGTCAAGAATTATGCATTCGCTTTCTTATTTTTCAGGAAACCTCCATGAGTCGTGACGCTACAGTGGATTGTGGCAGGCGTCGCCTGCTGGTCGCCACGTCGGTTGCCGGCGGTGTCGCCGGGGTGGCCGCGGTTGTCCCGTTTGTCAGCAGCTTTGCCCCCTCCGAGCGCGCCAAGTCGGCCGGCGCGCCTGTCGAGGTCGATGTCGGCAAGCTCGCCCCCGG
>CAZPIE010000002.1:0-37773 GCA_964586275.1 uncultured Methyloversatilis sp.
CGCGCGCCAATCCGCCGGGGCTGGACGAGCTGCAGTGCCGTCTCGCCAGCGCCGAGTTTCATACGGGCGAATTCAACAAGTCGCTGCTCGATGGCATCGACCTGCTGGTGCTCTCGCCCGGCCTGTCGCCCGGCATCATGGTGGTGACCCATGCCCGCGCGCAAGGCATTCCCGTCGTCGGCGAGATCGAGCTGTTCGCCTGGGCGCTGCGCGATCTGCAACAGCATGTGCCGGTGCTCGCGATCACCGGCACCAACGGCAAGACGACGACCACCGCGCTGACCGGCCACCTGATCGCCGCGAGCGGCCGGACTGTCGGCGTCGCCGGCAACATCTCGCCTGCCGCGCTAACGGCCTTGATGGACTTTCAGGACCGGGGGGCGCTGCCGCAGGCCTGGGTGCTCGAGCTGTCGAGCTTCCAGCTCGAGACAACCGCGACCTTGAACGCCACGGTCGCCACCGTGCTCAACCTCAGCGACGACCACCTCGACCGCTACATCGACCTCGACGACTATGCCGCCGCCAAGGCGCGCATCTTCGCCGGCTGCGGAGTACAGGTGCTCAACCGCCAGGATGCGCGCGTCAGGCGCATGGCGATTCCAGGCCGCAAGCTGGTCACCTTCGGCGCCGACGCACCCGCCGACACGCAGGACTTCGGCCTGCGGCAGAACCGCGGCGCAGCCTGGCTGGTGCAGGGCGAGCGCTTCCTGATGCCGGTGAGCGAACTTCCCATCGCCGGCCTGCACAACGCCGCCAACGCGCTCGCCGCGCTGGCATTGTGCGCCGCCATCGGCATCGACCCGGTCAGCCTGCTGCCGGCGCTGCGCAGCTTCAAAGGACTTGCGCATCGTGTCGAGAAGGTCGCCACCATCGCCGGTGTCACGTATTACGACGACTCGAAGGGCACCAACGTCGGCGCGACGGTCGCGGCGCTCG
This sequence comes from uncultured Methyloversatilis sp., assembly GCA_964586275.1. Classification (GTDB taxonomy): domain Bacteria; phylum Pseudomonadota; class Gammaproteobacteria; order Burkholderiales; family Rhodocyclaceae; genus Sulfuricystis. The sequence continues at coordinate 937 of CAZPIE010000002.1, forward strand.
AAGGCTTGGGCGGCGTCGGTTGCAAGTCGGTGGTGATCCTCGGCGGCGACGGCAAGGGACAGGATTTTTCGCCGCTCAAGGCCGCGGTCGCCGCCCATGCCCGCGCCGTCGTGCTGATCGGCCGCGACGGGCCGCTGATCGGCGCGGCCATCGACGGTTGCAAGGTTCCCGTTCGGACCGCCGCAGACATGAACGACGCCGTGCGTCAGGCTGCCGCAGCAGCGCAAACCGGCGACGCCGTGCTGCTCTCGCCCGCCTGCGCGAGCTACGACATGTTCCGCAATTATGGCCATCGCGCCGATGTCTTCCGCACGGCGGTGGCGGCTCTGAAATCATGAATACCGCTGCCCTCGGTCAACGCCTCGGCAAGACGCCCGCCGCCGCGAGCGAGATCGATCCGCTGCTGCTCTGGCCGGCGCTCGCGCTGCTGCTGATCGGCCTGGTGATGGTCTATTCCGCCTCGATCGCCACCGCCGAAGGCTCGGCCTTCACCGGTCACTCGCCGACTTTCTTCCTGGTCCGCCACACGGTCTTCCTCGCCGTCGGCCTGGTCGGCGCGCTGATCGCCTTCCAGATCCCGCTGCGCTTCTGGCAGGAATTCGCGCCCTGGCTGTTCCTCGGCGGCGTCATCCTGCTGGCCGTCGTGCTGATTCCCGGCATCGGCAAGTCGGTCAACGGCGCACAGCGCTGGATCGGTCTCGGCCCGATCAACCTGCAGCCCTCCGAGCTGATGAAGCTCTTCGCCGTGCTCTACGCAGCCGACTACACGGCGCGCAAGCTCACCGAGATGGACAGCTTCCGGCGCGGCTTCGTGCCGCTCGCGGCGGTGATGATCGTCGTCGCCGGCCTGCTGCTGCGCGAGCCGGACTTCGGCGCCTTCGTCGTCATCGTCGGTATCGCCATGGGCATCCTCTTCCTCGGCGGCATGAACGGCCGGCTGTTCGCCTTCCTGATCGTCGCGATGGCCGTGGCCTTCGCCCTGCTGATCATCTCCTCGCCCTACCGCTGGGAACGCATCGTCAGCTACATGGACCCGTGGCGCGACGCCTTCGGCAAGGGCTACCAGCTCTCGCACGCGCTGATCGCCTTCGGCCGCGGCGAATGGTTCGGCGTCGGCCTCGGCGCCAGCGTCGAGAAGCTGTTCTACCTGCCCGAGGCGCACACCGATTTCCTGCTCGCGGTGATCGCCGAAGAGCTCGGTTTCGTCGGCGTCGTCACGGTCGTCGGCCTGTTCGCGCTGCTCACCTGGCGCTGCTTCATGGTCGGCCGGCAGGCGCTGCTGCTCGACCGCATCTATGCCGGGCTCGTCGCGCAAGGCATCGGCATCTGGATCGGCTTCCAGAGTTTCATCAACATGGGCGTCAACATGGGCCTGCTGCCGACCAAGGGCCTCACGCTGCCCTTGATGAGTTTCGGCGGCTCGAGCATTGTCGCCAACTGTCTCGCCCTCGCCGTGCTGCTGCGCGTGGATTACGAGAACCGCAGGCTGATGCGGGGCCTGTCCGCGTGAAAACGAGCGCAGCGAAGTTTCGGCGGAGGCTAACGTGAGCGTAGCGAACCTTAAGCGCACGGAGCGCGCGGCCGGAGGCAAGACCATCGTGATCATGGCGGGCGGCACCGGCGGCCACATCATGCCCGGCCTCGCCGTCGCCGACGCGCTGCGCGACGCCGGCTGGAAGGTCGTCTGGATGGGCAACCCCGATGGCATGGAGGCGCGACTCGTCCCGGCGCGCAAGTACGAAATGGCCTGGGTACGATTTTCCGCCCTGCGCGGCAAGGGCATCGTCCGCAAATTGCTGCTGCCCTTCAACCTGCTGCGCGGCTTTGCGCAGGCGTGGCAAGCCTTCGGACGCATCCGGCCCAATGTCGTCCTCGGCATGGGCGGCTTCATCAGCTTTCCCGGCGGCATGATGGCGGTGCTGCGCGGCATCCCGCTGGTGCTGCACGAACAGAATTCGATCGCCGGCCTCGCCAACAAGGTGCTCGCCGGCGTCGCCGACCGCGTGCTGACCGGCTTCCCCGATGTTTTCAAGAAGGGTCGATGGATCGGCAATCCCGTACGGCCGGAGATTGCCGTCCTGCCAGCGCCGAGTTTCAACTACGCGCAGCGCGGCGCGGAACGCCTGCATGTCCTGGTGCTCGGCGGCAGCCTCGGTGCGCAGGCGCTCAACGACATCGTGCCGAAAGCGCTCGCGTTGCTGCCCGAGGAAGAACGTCCCGAGATCGTGCACCAGTCCGGCGAGAAGCATCTCGAAGCGCTGCGCGCGGCCTATGCCGCCGCCGGCGTGCCTGCCCACACCGTCGCCTTCATCGAGGACATGGCGGGCGCCTACGCCTGGGCCGACTTGGTGATCTGCCGCGCCGGCGCACTGACGATCGCCGAGCTCGCCTGCGCGGGCGTCGCGAGCATCCTCGTGCCTTTCCCGCATGCGGTCGACGACCATCAGACCACCAACGCGCGCTTCCTCGCCAGTACCGGCGCCGCCATCCTGCTGCCGCAGAACGAACTCACGCCGGAACGGCTGGCGCTGATCCGCGACCTGAAGCGTCCGCAATTGCTCGAAATGGCGGAGAAGGCGCGCGCGCTGGCCATGCCCGATGCCACTGCCGCCGTGGCGGCCACCTGTGAAGAGATCGGCAAATGAAACATAAAGTCAAAAGGATTCACTTCGTCGGGGTCGGCGGGTCCGGCATGTCGGGCATCGCCGAGGTGCTGGCCAACCAGGGTTTCGAGGTCAGCGGCTCCGACCTCGCCGCCTCGGCCACCACGCGCCGCCTCGCCGACAGGGGCGTGCACGTCACCATCGGCCACACCGCCGGGAACGTGACCGGCGCCGATGCCGTGGTCGTCTCGACCGCGGTCAAGGAAGACAACCCGGAAGTCATCGCCGCACGGGAACGCCACATCCCGATCGTGCCGCGCGCCCAGATGCTCGCCGAGCTGATGCGCCTCAAGCAGGGCATCGCCATCGCCGGCACGCACGGCAAGACGACGACGACCAGCCTGACCGCGAGCTGCCTCGCCGAGGCCGGCCTCGACCCGACCTTCGTGATCGGCGGCCGGCTCAATTCGGCCGGTGCGAACGCCCGCCTCGGCAGCGGCGAATTCCTCGTCGCCGAGGCCGACGAATCCGACGCCTCCTTCCTGTTCCTCTCGCCGGTGATTGCGGTCGTGACGAACATCGACCAGGACCACATGGACACCTACGGCCAGGACTTCGGCCGGCTCAAGCAGGCCTTCGTCGATTTCGTCCATCGCCTGCCCTTCTACGGCGTCGCGGTGATGTGCATCGACGATCCGCAGGTGCGCGCGATCCTGCCGCAGATCGCCAAGCAGGTCGTCACCTATGGATACGCCGAGGGCGCCAACATCCGCGCCGAGAACGTGCGTGCCGATGCAGGCCGGATGCACTTCGACTGTGTGCGCACCAACGGCTCCGTCGCGCGCTTCCCGGTCACGCTCAATCTCCCCGGCGAGCACAATGTGCGCAATGCGCTGGCCGCCATCGCGGTCGCCACGGAAGTCGGCGCCGGCGATACGGCGATCCAGAAGGCACTGGCGGAATTCCGCGGCGTCGGCCGCCGCTTCCAGCGCCACGGCGAGATCAAACTCCCGGCGGGGGGCCGCTTCACGCTGATCGACGACTACGGCCACCATCCGGCCGAAATGGCGGCGACGCTGGCCGCCGCGCGCGGCGCCTTCCCCGGCCGCCGCATCGTGCTGGCTTTCCAGCCCCACCGCTACACGCGCACGCGCGACTGCTTCGAGGACTTCGTCAAGGTGCTCTCGGCCGCCGACGCGGTGCTGCTCGCCGAGGTCTATGCGGCGGGCGAAGCGCCGATCGTCGCCGCCGACGGCCGCTCGCTGGCGCGTGCGCTGCGCGTGGCCGGCAAGGTCGAGCCGGTGTTCATCGAGGACATCGCCGCCATGCCGCAGGCCATCCTCGACACCGCGCAAGACGGCGATGTCGTCATCACCCTGGGCGCCGGGTCCATTGGCGCCGTACCCGGAAAGCTGACCGCCTGATGGATATCCGTCCCGACGAACCGATGGCAGGACACGTCACCTGGCGCGCCGGCGGCCGGGTGGCCAAGGCCTGCTTCCCGCGCGACCTGAACGACCTCGCCGCCTTCATGGCCGGCTTGCGCCACGACGAGCCGCTGCTGATGGTCGGCCTCGGCTCCAACCTGCTGATCCGCGACGGCGGTTTCGACGGCACGGCGATCTTCACCCATGGGGCGCTGGACGTGCTGCGGCTGGAGGCCGACGGCACGATCTACGCCGAAGCCGGCGTATCCGCGCCGAAGGTCGCGCGCTTCGCCGCGAACCATGACCGCGCCGGCGCCGAATTTCTCGCCGGCATCCCCGGCACGCTGGGCGGCGCGCTGGCGATGAACGCCGGCTGCCACGGCGGCGAGATCTGGTCCTTCGTCGAGCGCGTGCGCATGCTGAACCGCAAGGGCGAACCGATCGAGCGCACGCCCGCCGACTTCGCCATCGCCTACCGCCATTGCGGCCTCAAGGCAGCGACCGACGAGATCTTCGTCGCGGCCTGGCTGCGCTTCCCTCCCGGCGACGCGGCGACCGCCCGCGCGACCATCAAGACCCTGCTCGAAAAGCGCATCGCGACACAGCCTTTGCAGCTGCCGAACGCCGGATCGGTGTTCCGCAATCCGCCCGGCGATTACGCCGCCCGGCTCATCGAGGCAGCCGGACTGAAAGGCGTCGAAGCAGGCGGCGCGCGGGTGTCCGAAAAGCATGCGAATTTCATCGTTAATCCGGGGGGCAAGGCGAGCGCCGCCGCGATAGAAAGCTTAATCGGCCGAATTCAGGCCGAGGTATGGGAACAATTCGGCGTGGAACTGGTGCGCGAGGTGCGCATCCTCGGGGCAGGACGGTGATGGCAGGCAACTTTGGCAAGGTGGCGGTACTGATGGGCGGCTCATCCGCCGAGCGCGAGATTTCGCTGATCTCGGGCCAGGCGGTGCTGGAATCGCTCATCGCTTCCGGCGTCGATGCCTATGCCTTCGACCCGGCCATGCAGCCGATCTGGACGCTCGCCACACAGAAGCCCGATCGTGCCTTCATCATTTTGCATGGCGGCGATGGCGAGGACGGCACGGTGCAGGCCGCGCTCGACCTGATGCACATCCCCTACACCGGCAGCGGCGTGCTCGCCTCGGCGCTGGCGATGGACAAGATCCGCACCAAGCTGCTGTGGCAGGCCGTCGGCATACCGACGCCGCGCTCGCGCCTGGTTCGATCGGCGGAGGAAACAGCCGCAGTGGTCGCCGAGCTTGGACTGCCGCTGATCGTCAAGCCGGTGCGCGAAGGATCGTCGCTCGGCGTGACGAAGATCGCCAAGCCTGAGGAGTTCGCCGCGGCCTTCGCCACCGCCGCGACGCTGCCCGACGGCCGTCAGGACCGGGCACACCCCGAAAGCCTTCGCTGCGCTCGGCTCTCCCCTCAAGGGGCGGAAAACTCTTGGGGCGGCCCGGCGAGTTTTCCCGAAGTGATGGCCGAGGAGTTCGTCGCCGGCATCGAGCTCACTGCCGCCGTGCTGGGCCGCAGCACCCTGCCGCTGGTGCGCATCGAGGCGCCCGAGGGGCGTTACGACTACCAGAACAAGTACTTCACCGACGTCGTGCAGTACCACTGCCCGTCCGGCATCGACCCCGCCAGGGAAGCGGAGATCGGCAGGACGGTGCTGGCCGCCTTCGATGCGCTCGGCTGCCGCGGCTGGGGACGCGCCGACCTGATCCTGCGCGCCGACGGCAGCTACAGCCTGCTCGAGATGAACACCGCGCCCGGCATGACCGGCCATTCGCTGGTGCCGATGGCCGCGCGCGCCGCCGGCATCGACTTCGGCAGCCTGGTGCTGCGGATTCTCGCGGAGGCACGCTGTGGCCAGGGCTAGGGCGAACAGCCGCAACGCCGAACCGGGCGGGCTGTGGCACCAGCCGACGCTGCTGAATCTGCTGGCGGACGTGCTGATCGTGCTCGGCATCGCCGGGCTGGCCTGGGCCGCCCTGACGGTCCTGCAGCGCCTTCCCCTGTTCCCGCTGCGCGAGGTGGTGCTGGCGGAGAAGCCGCAACGCGTATCCACGGAACAAATCGCCCACGTCGCGCGGACCACCGTGACAGGAAACTTCTTCACCGTCGACCTCGAAACGGCACGCACCGCCATCGAAAAGCTGCCCTGGGTGCGCAGCGCCGCCGTGCGCCGCCTGTGGCCGGATGGGCTTTCCCTCACCGTGGAGGAGCACGAGGCCGTGGCGCAGTGGCGGCATCTCAATGGCGACCATGCGCTGGTCAACAAGCAGGGCGAAGTCTTCGTCGCGGACCTGCCGGAGGATGCCCCTGCCCTCCCCCGCTTCAGCGGACCGGAGGGCACGGCCGCCGACATCCTCGCTCGGCATGACGAGTTCAACCGGGCCCTGGTCGGCATCGGCCGCAGCGTCGCCACGCTTGCTCTGTCGCCGCGCCGCGCCTGGCGCCTCCAGCTCGACGACGGCATCGCCATCGAGCTGGGACGCGACGAGGAGCGCCACCCGCTGACGGAACGTCTGGCGCGCTTTGTCGCGCATTACGACAGCGTCAAGCTGCGGCTCGGCACGGCCCGCGTCGCCGACATGCGCTATCCCAATGGATTCGCTCTCGCGGGCATCGAACGGACCACGCTCTTGCCGCAGTCCGCGGCAGCAGGACGGAAGTCATGAGCAAGGAAAAGCACCGCGATCTGATCGTCGGCCTCGACATCGGCACCTCGAAGATCGTCGCCATCGTCGCCGAAGCGAATCCGGAGGGCGAACTCGCGATCCTCGGCCTCGGCACGCAGGACATGCAGGAAGCGCGCGGCCTCAGGAAAGGCGTGGTGGTCAACATCGAGGCGACGGTGAACAGCATCTCGAAGGCCGTCGCCGAGGTCGAGATGATGGCCGGCTGCAAGGTCAAGGAAGTCTATACGGGCATTGCCGGCGGCCACATCAAGAGCAAGGACTCCAACGGCATGGCCGTGGTGAAGGACAAGGAGGTCACGCAGTACGACGTCGCGCGCGCCATCGAGGCCGCCAATGCGACGCCGATCTCCGCCGACGACCGGATCCTGCACACGCTGGTGCAGGAGTTCATCGTCGATGGGCAAGACGGCGTCAAGGAGCCGATCGGCATGGATGCGCGCCGCCTCGAGGTGAAGGTGCACCTCGTCACCGGCGCGGTCACCGCCGTGCAGAACATCGTCAAGTGCGTGCGCCGCTGCGGGCTCGAGGTCGTCGACCTCGTGCTGCAGCCGCTCGCCTCGGGCAATGCGGTGCTGAGCGACGACGAAAAGGACGTGGGGGTCTGCCTGGTCGACATCGGCGGCGGCACCACCGACATCGCCGTGTTCAGCCAGGGCGCGATCCGCCATACCGCCGTGATCCCGATCGCCGGCGACCAGATCACCAACGACATCGCGATCGCGCTGCGCACCTCGACGCAGGACGCCGAGGAGATCAAGCTGCGCTACGGCGTCGCCCTGCATCAACTGGCCGATCCCGAGGAGATGCTCGAGGTGCCCGGCGTCGGCGACCGTCCCGCGACCCGCCTGTCGCGCGCGACGCTGGCCGGCTTCATCCAGCCGCGCGTCGAGGAGATTTTCCAGAAGGTGCAGGAGGAACTGGCGAAGAGCGGCTATGCGCGCCTGCTGCGCGCCGGCATCGTGCTGACCGGCGGCAGCGCGCAGATGCCCGGCATGGCGGAACTGGGCGAGGAGATCTTCCACAACACGGTCAAGATCGGCATGCCCCACTACGCGGGCAACCTGCGCGACTTCGTGAAGAACCCGCGCTATGCGACGGCGATGGGCCTGCTGCTGGAAGGCATGGCGCAACGGCAGCGCGGCAGCAAGGCAGCGCCGCTGAGCATGGGACAGGTGTTCGGGCGCATGCGCGCCTGGTTTGCACGCAATCTGTAAATTTCAGCAACCGTTTTTGGCAACAACAGGAGAGGCGAAATGTTCGAAATCATCGACAGGGACGCAAACGAGACGATCATCAAGGTGATTGGCGTCGGCGGCGCCGGCGGCAATGCCGTCGAACACATGATCCGCGAAGGCGTGGGCGGCGTCGAGTTCATCTGCTGCAATACCGACGCCCAGGCGCTCAAGCTTTCCTCGGCAGGCGTCAAGCTGCAGCTCGGCCCCGGCCTCGGCGCCGGCGGCAAGCCCGAGCGCGCGCGCGAGCACGCGCGCAACGAGCGCGAGCACATCGCGGACATGCTGCGCGGCGCCCACATGTGTTTCATCACCGCGGGCATGGGCGGCGGCACCGGCACCGGCGCGGCCCCCGTGATCGCCGAAGTGGCGCGCGAACTGGGCATCCTGACCGTCGCCGTGGTCACCAAGCCCTTCACTTTCGAAGGCCGGCGCGGCAAGCTCGCCGAAGAGGGTCTGGGCGAACTGGCGCAGCATGTCGATTCGCTGATCGTCATCCTCAACGAGAGGCTCATGGAGGTGCTCGGCGAGGACGTCAGCATGCTCGAGGCCTTCAAGGCGGCCGACAACGTGCTGAAGAACGCCGTCGGCGGCATTTCCGAAATCATCAACGTGCCCGGCCTGGTGAACGTCGACTTCGAGGACGTACGCACGGTGATGGGCGAGATGGGCAAGGCGATGATGGGCTCGGCCAGCGCGGCCGGCGTCGATCGCGCCCGCCTCGCCGCCGAACAGGCCGTCGCCAGCCCGCTGCTGGAAGGCATCGAGCTGTCGGGCGCCAAGGGGGTGCTGGTCAACATCACCGCCAGCAGCTCGCTCGGCCTCAGGGAATACCAGGAAGTCATGAACACCATCCACACCTACACGGCGCCCGACGCGACCGTGATCTGCGGCGCGGTGTTCGACGATGCGATGGAAGACCAGCTGCGCGTGACCGTGGTCGCGACCGGCCTCGGCAACAAGGCCAAGGTCCAGCCCAAGCTCGTCTATGGCGAAGGCCGCGGCCAGCGCACCGGCACCTACGACATGATGCCCGCCGCCATGCCCACCCTGTCCGCCGCGCCCGCAGCCGGCGTCCTGGACCTCGCCGGCAGCAATGCCAGCGCCGGCAGCCTGGACGACTTCTTCACGCCGAATCCGCGCGGCGGCCGCGACAGCCGTGCGCAGGCGATGTCCGACACGGGGATGGACAAGTACGACATTCCCGCGTTTCTGCGCAAACAGGCCGACTGAGCCGGCAGCACGGGAAACGCCCGGGGGATCGCCTCCCCCCGGGCGTTTTTCATTTCCGCGCCGCGGCGAGCGCGTTGCTCAAGCGCACGTATTCATCGACCGAAAGCGTTTCGGCGCGTGCGGTCGGCGTGATGCCCTGCGCCTCCAGCAAGGACTCGCCGCCGAACGCCTTGAGGGTATTGCGCAGCATCTTGCGGCGCTGGGAAAACGCCGCCGCCACGAGGCGTCCGAACAAGCCCTCGTCAAGTGCCGTCTCGCCAGCGCCGACTCTATTGGCCCCCCACGCTCGCAACCCCGGCTCGCTGCCCCCCACAGGGGGGGCGTCGGCTTGGGACGGCCCTGCGCCGACTTTTCGCGGAATCATGCGCACGATGGCCGAATCGACCTGCGGCGCCGGGTCGAAGGCGCCGGGCGGCACGACGAACAGCCGCTCCATGTGGAAGCGATACTGCAGCATTACCGAGAGCCGTCCATAGTCTCCGGTTCCCGGCGCGGCGACCATGCGATCGACGACCTCCTTCTGCAGCATGAAGTGCATCTCGGCGACCTTGTCGGCCACTGCGGCGAGGTGGAACAGCAACGGGCTGGAGATGTTGTAGGGCAGGTTGCCGACGATCTTGAGCGGGCCCGCGCCCGTGAGCGCGCCGAAATCGAATTGCAGCGCATCGCCTTCGTGAATGACCAGCCGCTCGGGCGGAAAGCGTTCGCGCAGGCGCGCGATCAGGTCGCGGTCGATCTCGACGACATGCAGGCAGTCGAGGCGTTCGAGCAGCGGCGCGGTCAGCGCCCCGAGGCCGGGGCCGATCTCGACGAGGGTGTCGCCGGCGCGCGGCGCGATGGCCGCCACGATCTTGCGGATGACGCCGGGCGAGACGAGAAAATTCTGACCGAAGCGCTTTCTCGGTCGATGATCGTTCATGCGGTGCTGCGCCGTGCCATGTCGATGGCGGCGTCGATGGCGGCGAACAGGCTGGTCGGCGAGGCCCGGCCGGTGCCGGCCAGGTCGAAGGCCGTGCCATGGTCGACCGAGCTGCGAATGATCGGCAGGCCCAAGGTGACATTGATGCCCTCGTCGAAAGCGGCGAACTTGAGCACCGCCAGACCCTGGTCGTGATACATCGCCAGCTGGGCATGCGAGCCGGCCAGCACGTTCTTCGTGAACAACGTGTCGGCTGGCAGCGGGCCGACGAGATTCATGCCCTCGGCGCGCAGCTTGTCGAGCACCGGCGCGATGACCTCGATCTCCTCCCGGCCCATGTGACCGTCCTCGCCGGCGTGCGGGTTGAGGCCGGCAACGAGGATGCGTGGATGATCGATACCGAACTTCGTGCGCAGGTCGGCATGCAGGATGCGGATCGTCGTTTCGAGTTCCCGCGGCGTGATGGCCGCCGCGACATCCTTCAATGGCAGATGGGTGGTGGCCAGCGCGACGCGCAGACCCGCGCCGGCGAGCATCATCACGACACGCGGCGTATGGGTCTTTTCCGCGAGGTACTCCGTATGGCCGGTGAACGGGATGCCGGCAGCGTTGATGACACCCTTGTGCAGCGGACCGGTCACCAGCGCGGCGTACTCGCCCGCCAGACAGCCGGCCAGGGCGCGATCCAGCAGCGCGAGTACGTAGCCGGCATTGCGCACGTCCGGCTGGCCGGGCGCACTCGGCGCCGCCAGCGGAATATGCAGGATGTCGAGCCCGGCGGTGCTGCGGCCGAGCAAACGCGCGCGTTCCTCGATCAGTTGCCGGTCGCCCAACACGAGGAGTCGCGCCGGAAACTCTCGCTCGGTCAGCGCCAGGCACAACTCCGGTCCGATGCCGGCGGGCTCCCCCGAGGTAACGGCAATGACCGGCTTAGCGGTCTTCAAGCCGGTACTCGACATAGGCGCGGTCGCGCAGCTGGCGCAGCCAGTCTTCGTAGGCCTCGTCTGACTTGCGTTCGCGCAGCGCCTGCCGCGCCATCAGGCGCTTGCGCTCGGCGCCGGGCTCGGCGTTCTTGCGCTCCAGCACCTGGATCAGGTGCCAGCCGAAGGGCGACTGCACGGGCGCGCTCACTTCGCCCGGCTTGAGCGCATCCATCGCGCGCTCGAAATCCGGCACGGTGTCGCCCTGGTAGAGCCAGCCCAGGTCGCCGCCTTTCGCCGCCGACAAGTCGTTGGAATAGAGTCGCGCCAGCTCGGCGAAATCGGCGCCGTTGTCGAGCCGCTCCTTGAGTCCCGCCAGCTTGTGGCGCGCCTCGTCGGACGACAGCAGCTCATTGACCTTGATGAGGATGTGCCGTGCCCGGGTCTGCCGGAAGCTGCCGCCGACACTGCCGCCCTTGCGTTCGAAGAGCTTGACGATGTGGAAGCCCGCCGGGCTGCGCAGGATCGCGCTGACCTCGCCGGGCTGGAGCTTCGCCACCGCCTCGGCGTAGAGCGTCGGCAGGCGATCCACCGGCCGCGGCTCGAGGATGCCGCCCGCCAGCGCATCGGGCGCTTCGGAATAACTCGCCGCGACCTGGCCGAAATCCTGGCCGGACTTGATGCGGGCGAGCGCTTCCTCGGCCCGCTGGCGCAACTGGCTCAGCCGCGCGGGATCCACCTGCTCGGGTACGCGGATGACGATGTGTCCCAGCGCAACCAGTGCCGCCTGGTTCGCCTGTTCCGGATGGGCGAGGTAGTTGTCGATCTCGGCATCGGAAACGACGATGCGGCTTTCGACCTCGCGCTCGCGCAAGCGGGAGAGCGTGATTTCCTCGCGGATCTCCTCGCGGAAGCGCTGCCAGGCGATGCCGTCGCGTTCCAGCGCGGCGCGGAACTCCGCCAGCGACAGCCGGTTGTTGTCGGCGATGCGGCGCACGGCGCCGTCCAGTTCCGCGTCGGCGATCCGCAGGCCGCTTTCCCTGGCGAACTGCAGCTGCAGGCGATCGACGATCAGACGCTCCAGCAGCTGCTTTTCGAGCACCTCGGCCGGCGGCAGCGGCGTGCCGCGGCTGCGCAGCTGGCGCGTCACGGTCGCCAGCCGCTCGCGCAGTTCGTTGAGGGTGATCGCCTCGTCATTCACGACGGCGACGACGCGGTCGACCGCGATCGGCTGGCGCGACTGCGCAACGGCCAGCGCGGGAAGCAGGGCGAACAATGTGACGAGAACTAGTCGCTTCATGGTCGTTAGTCGGTTTGCGCCGAATCAGTTTTCACCGAATACCGGGTCGGCGGTCGGTTGGTTGATGACGCCGTAGCCCGGGATGCTGCGGCGCAGGAGCTGCATGGGATTGGACCCGATGCGCGAGAAATCGTTGAGTTCGAGTTGTAAGAAGAGCGCGGTCGTCGGCTGGTCCGCGATCGTCGCCAGGCGCTGGACGACGAAGCGTCCGACCCAGCAACCGCCATCGTACTCGACTCCGCCGATGATCTCGATGACGCGCCGTTCCTTGGTCGAGTAGTTGTAGCGTCCGACGCCGTGCCAGCCGCCGGACAGCGGCCATTGCGCCGACACGTCGATCTGGCCGAGCAGATCGCGCGCGTAGCGGTAGCCCGCATTGACGACCTTGCCCGCTTCGGGACGATAGCGGCCGCCGAAGGTCAGTCGTTCGGTACGTGCGTCGCGCGGGTTGTAGAGCCAGCCGATGTCGGCATAGGTGTGCGGCAGCACCTGTCCTGCCAGCGTGGCCAGAATGTCGGCGGCGCGCTCGGTGCGCGGCGTTTCGCCGGGCAGGGTCACGGACTGGTCGCTGAAGTAATAGCGCGTGCCCAGCGTGGCGCGCAGCAGGTCGGCGCCGCTGGCGGGGTCGAGCAGGCGGGAGGTCGCCGCGAGGGTCAGCTCGTTGGCATCGCCGATACGGTCGCCGCCGGCATAGCGGTTTTCCGAGAACAACTGGGCATAGTTGAAGGCGGTGAGGCCGGTATCGAAGACCGGGATCCTGCTCTGGTCGCGGCGGGGCACGCGCAGGTAGTAGGCACGCGGCTCGAGCGTCTGGACCAGCGACTTGCCGAACCAGTCGGTATTGCGCTCCATGACGAAGCCGCCATCGACGCTGAAGATCGGCAATACCCGGCTCTGGCTGGTGGGCACCCCCGACCAGCTCACGAGACCGTCCTGACCGGGCCGCTGCAACTGGTCGAGCGCGTACCGCGTCGCATGGATGCCGACCTTGGGCGTCAGCGAAAATGCCGCGGTGGCGAGCGGCAGCGACAGTTGCGGATACAGCGTCGTGCGCTTGCCGAGCAGGTAGTCCGGATGATCGAAGCTGACGAACTCGGCGTTCAGGTTGAATGCGAGGCCGAGCGGCAGGTCATAGCGGAACGCGCTGGCGGTCAGTTGCGGCAGGCGCCGGTAGGGCGAGCTCAGGTTTCCCAGCGTCTGGTAGGTCTGGACATTGAGGGCAGCCGTATACCAGGGGCCGCCATAGGTCAGGATGCCCTGGCGCAGCAGGTTCCCCTGCGAAACCTGCCCTACGCGCGTGGAGAGGTCGCTGAAGTAATTAGCGTCGGAAACGCCGTTCAGGTTGAGGTTCGCGGCGAATCCCCGTCCCAGATACTGGTTGTGCTGGAGCGCATAGCCGTAGCGGTCGCGGCCGGCCACGTTGTCGCCGGGCAGATATTCGAGGCGGATCTGGCCCCTGTCGGGCAGACCCGGGGCCAGGCGATTCTGTCGGCTGTCGAGCAGGTAGCGGAACTCGGTGTTGAGCTGCAGGCCGCGCTTGGTCATCAGGCGCGGGGTGATCGTCGCATCCATGTGGGGGGCGATGTTCCAGTACCAGGGCGCGGTCATTTCGAGGCCGCTCTTGCTGGTCGAACCGATCGTCGGCGGCAGGAAGCCGCTCTTGCGCTGGTTGTTGAGCGAGAAGCTCAGCCAGGGCAGGTAGAAGATCGGCGCATCCTTGAAGCTCACGACGGCGCCGCGTCCAGTGCCGGTTTCGCCGATGTAGTCGAGATCGAGCGCGTCAATGGAGATTTCCCAGTCGCGCTTGCCGGGCGCGCAGGTGCTGTAGGTGGCATCCTCGAGGCGATAGAGATCCTCGCCGCGGAATTCGAGCCGTTTCGCCACCCCGCTGCCCGTGACCACGGGACGCTCGAGACTCCGGCCGGTCGTCGCCAGCACCTGGCCGCTTTCGCTCATCGCCGGCAGGCCGAGCAGGGTGAGCGCCGGTTCCGGCACCGGGGCCGGCTTGTGCCGGATGCTGTATGCCGGGGCCTCGAACTCGCCCGTACTTTCCTCCAGGCGCATGCGCAGGCGCGGCCCGCTGATTTCGGTACCGGGCGAGCTCAGGCGGACGTTGCCGGTCGCCTCGACCTCGTCGTCGAGCTGCCGATAGACGATCCGGTCGGCGCTGAGTGTGTCGCCGGCCCGCTCGAGCACGACATCGCCCTCGGCGACCATTACGAGATCGTTGACGCCGTCGATCTTGCGCGCCGAGACATGGGTGGGCGCGGCATGCTTGTCGGTGGCGGAAAATGGCGTGGTCGCCGGATGCGGGAAGACGCCGACGACCCGCGCGGCCGGACTATCGGGCAGCGCCGCGCGGGTCATCGTCGGCGCGGAAATCGCCGGGACCGCGGCGCCGGCGACCGCGGCCGGGGCGGGCGCCACGGCTGAGGCGGCAGGGCGGCCGCCCAGCAAGGCGGGATCCACGCGCAGGGGCGCGAGCCTGTCCGCGGCAACGGACCCGCCGCAAGCGAGCGCCAGCAGCACGCCGCCGCTGATCCTCCCTCCTTGCCCGTGCCATGACAAAGCCATCTTCGCCGCTCTTCTTGTTGGTGACGCGCCGCGGCGAGGCCCGCAGCGCAGCCAATGATAGAATCGGCAATTCTATCATTCGACCGGAAATCCTTGCGTGGAGCGGATCGAGCAGATTCGGGACTGGCTGGCGCGGTTGTTTCCCGGGCGCGCCTTCGCGCTCGCCCCCGCTTCGGCGGACGCCAGCTTTCGCCGCTACCTGCGCGCCCGTTTCGCGGACGGCGGCAGCCTGGGTCCCCTGGGGGGAGGACCGAGCGAGGCGAGGTCTTCGGGAGGGAGTCTAATAGTCATGGACGCCCCGCCGGCCCACGAGGACGTCCGCCCCTGGCTGCAGGTGCAACAGCTGTTCCGGGCCGCCGGCGCGCATGTGCCCGAGGTGCTGGCGCAGGATGTCGAGCGCGGCTTCCTGCTGCTGAGCGATCTGGGCTCGACCACCTACCTCGCCGCCCTGACGAATGGCGCCGATGCCGACGCGCTCTATCGCGCCGCCCTCGACACGCTGATCGCCATCCAGCGCGCCAGTCGGCCAGGAGTGCTGCCCGCCTATGACCGGGTACTGCTCAAGCGCGAACTCGACCTGTTTCCCGACTGGTACATCGGCAAGCATATCCCCATCGATTTCGGCGCGACGGAACGCAACATGCTCGCAGCCGTGTTCGAAAAAATTATCGCCGTCAATCTCGCCGAGCCTTGCGTATTCGTCCATCGCGACTACCACTCGCGCAACCTGATGGTCGACGACCGCCAAGCCAGCAATTTGCCCGGCGTCATCGACTTCCAAGACGCGGTTTACGGCCCGATCACCTACGACCTCGTCTCGCTATTCAAGGACGCCTACATCGAGTGGGAGGAGGAACGCACGCTCGACTGGCTGGCCCGCTACTGGGAAACGGCAAGAAAGGTGGGGTTGCCGGTGCGTGCCGACTTCGGCGATTTCTTCCGCGACTACGAGTGGATGGGCGTGCAGCGTCACGTCAAGGTGCTCGGCATCTTTGCGCGCCTGTTCCATCGCGACGGCAAGGACGGCTATCTGGCGAACATGCCGCTGGTGGCCAAATACCTGCGCGCCGCCTGCGCCCGCTACGGCGAGCTGACGCCGCTGCTGCGCCTGCTCGATAAACTCGAGAATCGCCAGGTACAAGTGGGGTACGGCTTTTGAGGGCAATGATCCTGGCCGCCGGGCGCGGCGAGCGCATGCGCCCGCTCACCGACCGCACGCCCAAGCCCCTGCTGCCCGTGGCCGGCAAGCCGCTGATCGTCTGGCATCTCGAGCGTCTCGCGCGCGCCGGCTTCCACGAGGTCGTCATCAATCATGCGCATCTCGGCGACCAGATCGAGGCGCTGCTCGGCGCAGGCGACGCCTGGAACGTCGAGATCCGCTACTCGGCCGAACCGCAAGGCGCGCTCGAGACCGCCGGCGGCATCGCCAATGCACTCCCGCTGCTGGGCCACACGCCTTTCCTCGTGATCAATGGCGACATCTTCTGCGACTGGGATGTCGGCCGCGCCCGTGGGGCGCTGGCCAGCGACATGCTGGCCCATCTGGTGCTCGTCGACAATCCGCCCCACCACCCCGCGGGCGATTTCGCATTGCATGATGGGAAAGTCGGCGCTGGCGGGACGGCACAAGCCGGATCCGCCGCCAACATGGGGACGGCATCAAATCTGACCTTCAGCGGCATCGGCATCTATCGGCCGGCATTCTTCGCCGACATCGCGCGCGGCGCCTCCGCCAAGCTCGCACCCCTGCTCAACGAAGCCATCGCCGCCGGCCAGGTCAGCGGTGAATACCATGCCGGCAGATGGGTCGATGTCGGCACACCGGAGCGCCTCGAGGCGCTGGACATCGAGCTGCGCCACGCGTGTTAGCATCGGCTCATGAATTACGCACCCTTCCAGCAACGCCGCAATGCGCTGCTCGCCCGCATGAGCGCAGCAGGCGGGGGGGTGGCGCTCGTTCCCACCGCGCCCGAGCGCATCCGCAACCGCGACACGACATTCCCCTATCGCGCCGACAGCTACTTCCACTACCTGACCGGCTTCCCCGAACCCGAAGCCGTATTGGTGCTGGTCGCCGCGGAGCATCCCCAGTCGCTGCTGTTCTGCCGCGACAAGGATGTCGACAAGGAAATCTGGGATGGCCATCGCTTCGGGCCCGCAGGAGCCCGCGAAGCCTTCGGTTTCGATGCCGCGCATTCGATCGGCGAACTCGATGCGAAACTGACGGAATTACTCGCCGACCAGCCCGCGCTCTGGTACTCGCTCGGCCACGACGCGGCCTGGGATGCGCGCATCGGCGCCGCCCTGAATGCCGTGCGCGCGCAGACGCGGGCCGGCAAGCGCGCGCCCGCCATGATCCGCGACATCCGCGCCACGCTCGATGAAATGCGCCTCGTCAAGGATGCGCATGAAATCGACCTGATGCGCAAGGCGGCAACGATCGCCGGCGCCGCCCACCGGCGCGCGATGCGGTTCGCAGCGCCGGGAAAATTCGAGTACGAAGTCGAGGCCGAGTTCCTCCACGAGTTCCGCCGCCAGGGCAGCCAGTATCCGGCCTACTCGCCCATCGTCGCTGGCGGCGCCAACGCCTGCGTGCTGCACTATGTCGGCAATGACTGCGTGCTGAAGGACGGCGACCTGCTGCTGATCGACGCCGGCTGCGAGCTCGACGGCTACGCCAGCGACATCACGCGCACGTTCCCGGTGAATGGCAAGTTCGGCGGCCCGCAGGCCGACGTCTACGCCCTCGTGCTCGAAGCCCAGGCCGCGGCCATCGCCGCGACCCGGCCCGGCGCCGCCTTTCTTGCCCCGCACGAAGCGGCGGTGCGCGTTCTGGCACAAGGCATGCTCGACCTGAAGCTGCTCGAAGGCAGCCTGGACGGCGTGATCGAATCGGAAGGCTACAAGCGCTTCTACATGCACCGCACCAGCCACTGGCTCGGCCTCGACGTGCATGACGCCGGCGAGTATCGCGCCGGCGAGGACTGGCGCAGCCTCGTGCCGGGCATGGTGCTGACCATCGAGCCCGGCTGCTACATCCGGCCGGCCGACGACGTGCCGGCCGCCTTTCACAACATCGGCATCCGCATCGAGGACGATGTGCTGGTCACCGCCGACGGCTGCGAGATCCTCACCGTCGACACGCCGAAGCAGATCGCCGACATTGAAGCCTTGATGAAGAGATGAGCGAGCCTGTCCTGATCGTCGGCGGCGGCCCGGCCGGCATGGCGCTGGCGCTGGCCCTGCACCGCGGCGGCGTGGCGAGCCGCATCGTCGATGCGCGGCCGCGCGGGGCGGCGCAGGGCGACGCACGCATCCTCGCGCTGTCGCACGGCTCGCGCCTTTCGCTCGACATGCTGGGCGTCTGGCAGGACATCCCCCACACGCCGATCGCCACGATCCACGTCTCGCACCAGGGCGGGTTCGGGCGCGCGATCATGCGCGCCAGCGAAGAAGGCGTTCCCGCGCTCGGCTATGTGCTGGCCGCCGGCGACCTCGCCGCCGCGCTCGACAAGGCGGTGACTGCCGCCGGCATCGCCTACCAGGACAGCACGTCGGCGCCGGAACCGGCCGCTGCCTTGCTGACGGTGCATGCCGAAGGCCGCATCGAAGATGCGGAAAACATCCATACGCGCGACTACGGCCAGCACGCGGTCATCTGCATGGCCCGGCCGCTGGCGCCGCCGCACGGCGCCGCCTGGGAACGCTTCACACCGCAGGGGCCCGTCGCCCTGCTTCCCTGCAACGAAGGCTACGCCGTCGTGCTGACCTGTCCCGCCGCCGCCAGCGAGGAGATTGCCGCGCTGGACGACAGCCGCTTTCTTGCGCTGCTCCAGCAGCGCTTCGGCCCGCGCGTGAAGCTGACGGGGGTCGGCCCGCGCCGCGTCTATCCGCTCGGCCTGCGCGTGCGCCGCCAGCCGGTCGGCGAGCGCGCGGTCTGGATCGGCAACGCCGCGCAGACCTTGCACCCGGTCGCCGGCCAGGGCTTCAATCTCGCCCTGCGCGACATCATGGAGCTCGCCGACACGCTGACCGATGCCGTCGATCCGGGCGACCCCGCCCTGCTGGCGCGCTATGCCGCCCGCCGCCGCCTCGACCGCGCGGGCGCCATCGGCTTCACCGACGGACTGGTCCGGCTGTTCTCCAACGCCATCCCGCCGCTGCTGCACGCGCGCGGCGCCGGCCTGCTGGCCCTCGACCTGTTCCCGCCCGCCCGCTCGTTCGTGGCGCGGCGCATGATGTTCGGCGCCAGGGGATGGTAAGTGGGCTGGCAAGCGTTAAAATCCGCCTCCCGCGTTTTTTCTCCCCACCTCCGCCCATGAACTACCTCGGCTTCCAGCTGAAGAACAACCTGTTCGTCGCGCCCATGGCCGGGGTGACGGACCGGCCGTTCCGCCAGCTCTGCAAGCAGCTCGGCGCCGGCCTCGCGGTATCCGAGATGGTGACCTCGAATTCCCTGCTCTACGGCAGCGCCAAGACACGCCGCCGCGCCGACCATGCCGGCGAGGTCGATCCGATCGTCGTGCAGATCGCCGGCGCCGATCCCGAGCTGCTCGCCCAGGCGGCGCGCTACAACGTCGAGCGCGGCGCGCAGATCATCGACATCAACATGGGCTGCCCGGCCAAGAAGGTCTGCAACGTCATGGCCGGCTCGGCGCTGATGCAGAACGAGCCGCTCGTCGCGCAGATTCTCGAGACCGTCGTCGCGGCTGTGCCCGACACGCCGGTCACTCTCAAACTCCGCACCGGCTGGAACCGCGCGAACCGGAACGCGCTGACCATCGCCCATATCGCGCAGGAATCCGGCGTGCGCGCCATCGCCATCCACGGCCGCACGCGCGCCGACCAGTATCAGGGCTGCGCCGAATACGACACGATCGCCGCCGTGAAGTCGCGCGTGAACATCCCGGTGATTGCGAACGGCGACATCACGACGCCCGAGAAGGCGAAGTTCGTGCTCGACTACACCGGCGCCGACGGCGTGATGATCGGCCGCGCCGCCCAGGGACGGCCGTGGCTGTTCCGCGAGATCGAGCATTACCTCGAGACCGGCGCCGTCCTGCCGGCGCCGACTTTCGCCGAGATCCACGCCATTTTGCGCGGCCATCTTGCCGACCTGTATGCCTTCTACGGCGAGGAGACGGGCGTGAAGATCGCCAGGAAGCACATCGCCTGGTACACCAAGGGCATCGTCGGCGCGGCGCGCTTCCGCCATGCGATGAACCAGCTCGAGGACGTGGCCGCGCAACTGGCCGCCACCGACGAATTCTTTCTCGACCACGCCAACCACAGCGCCAACGACGCCATTCGTTACATGGAGGCAGCATGAGCACCGAAATCGGCGACTGCGTCCGCCGCAGCCTCAACCGCTACTTCCGCGACCTCGACGGCGAATCCCCGCACGCGATCTACGCCATGGTGATCGCCAGCGTCGAGAAGCCGATGCTCGAAGTCGTCATGAAGCAGTCCCAGGGCAACCAGACCATTGCCGCCGAGATGCTGGGCATCAGCCGTAGCACCCTGCGCAGAAAACTCACCGAACACCAGATTTCCCAATAAGCATTTCCCGAGGAGACGATCATGAAGGTTACCCAGGCGCTCATCAGCGTTTCCGACAAGCGCGGCGCAGTCGATTTCGCGCGCGAGCTCGCCGCGCTCGGCGTCAAGCTGCTGTCCACCGGCGGCACCGCCAAGCTGCTGCGCGACGCCGGGATCAAAGTCACCGACGTGTCGGACTACACCGGATTTCCCGAGATGCTCGACGGCCGCGTCAAGACCCTGCACCCGAAGGTGCACGGCGGCATCCTCGGCATCCGCGGCAACCCCGAGCATGCGGCGTCGATGGCAAGGAACAACATTCAGGCGATCGACCTCGTGGTGGTGAACCTCTACCCCTTCCAGCAGACCATCGCGAAGAAGGACTGCACACTGGCAGACGCGATCGAGAGCATCGACATCGGCGGCCCGACCATGGTGCGCGCCGCGGCGAAGAACCACGGCAACGAACAGGGGGGCTGCACCGTCGTCGTCGAGCCCGCCGACTACGCCGGCATCATCGATGAACTCAAGGCCAATGGCGGCGCCATCTCCTATGCCACCCGTTTCGCGCTGGCCAAGAAGGCCTTCGTGCATACCGCCCGCTACGACAGCGCCATCGCCAACTGGCTCACCGCGCTCGACGCCGACAACCGGCCGGCCACCTTCCCCGAGCGCCTGCAGCTTGCCTTCGACAAGGTCGACACCTTGCGCTATGGCGAGAACCCGCACCAGCAGGCGGCCTTCTACAAGGAACCCAATCCGGTCGCGGGCAGCATCGCCTCCTATCGGCAACTGCAAGGCAAGGAGCTCTCCTACAACAACATCGGCGACGCCGACGCGGCCTGGGAAGCGGTCAAGGCTTTTGATACCACCGCGTGCGTCATCGTCAAGCATGCCAACCCCTGCGGCGTCGCGCTCGGCGCCACGGCCGAGGAAGCTTACCGCCGCGCCTTCAGCACCGATCCGACCTCGGCCTTCGGCGGCATCATCGCCTTCAACTGCGCGATCGACAAGGCGACGGCAGTGGCCGTTTCCGGCCAGTTCGCCGAGGTGATCATCGCGCCGGAAATCACCGCCGAGGCGCGCGCCGTGTTCGCCGCCAAGCAGAACCTGCGCGTGCTGGTGGTGCCGATGGGCGCCACCTCCGGACAGCTCGACTTCAAGCGCGTCGGCGGCGGGCTGCTGGTGCAGACAGCCGACGAGGCGCGCATCACGCAGAACGACATCAAGATCGTGACCAAGCGCGTGCCGACCGAGCAGGAGATGCGCGACCTCCTGTTC
The DNA here is from genome assembly GCA_964586275.1 of uncultured Methyloversatilis sp. GTDB lineage: Bacteria > Pseudomonadota > Gammaproteobacteria > Burkholderiales > Rhodocyclaceae > Sulfuricystis. Next base: position 22,675 of record CAZPIE010000002.1, read on the forward strand.
GCCTGGAAGGTCGCCAAGTACGTCAAGTCGAACGCCATCGTCTACTGCAAGGACGCGATGACCGTCGGCGTCGGCGCTGGCCAGATGAGCCGCGTCGATTCCGCGCGCATCGCCGCGATCAAGGCCGAGAACAACCAGCTCACCGTCGTCGGCTCGGTCGTCGCCTCCGACGCCTTCTTCCCTTTCCGCGACGGGCTCGACGTGCTGGCCCAGGCCGGCGCCACGGCGGTGATCCAGCCCGGCGGCTCGGTGCGCGACGCCGAGGTGATCGCCGCAGCCGACGAGCAGAACATCGCGATGGTATTCACCGGCTTCCGCCATTTCAGGCACTAACTTGAAGTCACAAATTGTGATCTCAAGTCATTCGGGATAATCAGCATGAAACTCCTCGTCATCGGCTCCGGCGGCCGCGAACATGCGCTGGCCTGGCGCCTTGCTCAGTCGGACAAGGTGCAGAAGATCTATGTCGCGCCGGGCAACGCCGGCACGGCACATGAAGATGGTCTCGAAAACCTGCCGCTCACGCACATTCCCGACCTGGTTGCCTTCGCGCGCGACAACGCCATCCACGCCACCGTCGTCGGGCCCGAGGCGCCGCTCGCCGCCGGCGTCGTCGATGCCTTCCGGAATGCCGGCCTGCGCATCTTCGGCCCGACCAAGGCCGCCGCGCAACTCGAGAGCTCCAAGGACTTCGCCAAGCAGTTCATGAGCCGCCACGGCATCCCGACCGCAAAGTTCGCCACCTTCACCGCTGCCGCCGCGGCGCACGCCTACATCGATGCCGCAGGCGCGCCGATCGTCATCAAGGCCGACGGCCTCGCGGCCGGCAAGGGCGTGGTAGTGGCGATGACCGCCGACGAGGCGCACCGCGCCATCGACGCCATGCTCGCCGGCAACAAGCTCGGCAGCGCCGGCAGCCGGGTCGTCATCGAGGAATTCCTCGATGGCGAGGAAGCCAGCTTCATCGTCATGGCCGACGGCCACCACGCCCTGCCTCTCGCCACCAGCCAGGACCACAAGCGCCTCAGGGACGACGACCAGGGACCGAACACCGGCGGCATGGGCGCCTACTCGCCGGCGCCGGTCGTCACGCCGGAGATCCACGCGCGCGTGATGCGCGAGGTGATCATGCCGACCATCCACGGCATGGAGAAGGACGGCATCCTGTACACCGGCTTTCTCTACGCCGGCCTGATGATCAAACCGGATGGCGCGTTGAAAGTGCTCGAGTTCAACTGCCGCATGGGTGACCCGGAAACGCAGCCGATCATGATGCGCCTCAAGAGCGACCTGGTCGACCTGGTGGATGCCGCCATCGACGGGCGGCTCGACAAGATCGAGGCCGACTGGGACCGCCGCGTCGCGCTCGGCGTCGTGCTCGCCGCGCACAACTACCCGGAAACGCCGCGCAAGGGCGATGTCATTGCCGGTCTCGGCAAGACGGCTGACGATGCGCATGTCTTCCATGCCGGCACCGCAGAGAAGGACGGCCATGTCGTCACCGCCGGCGGCCGCGTGCTATGCGTCACGGCGTTGGGCGACACGGTGAAGACGGCCCAGAAGCGCGCCTACGAGATCGCCGACGGCATCCGCTTCGACGGCATGCAGTACCGCCGCGACATTGGCCATCGCGCCATCAAGCGCTGATGGATGCCCACGCAGTCCGCAGCTATTTCACCGGGCTGCAGGAACGCATCGTCGGCGCGCTGGATCGTTTCGACGGCAAACCCTTCCGGCGGGATGTCTGGACGCGTCCGCAGGGCGGCGGCGGCATTACCCGCCTGATCGAGGAAGGCGACTTCTTCGAACGTGGCGGCGTCAACTTTTCGCACGTCACCGGCGACCAGCTGCCCGCGTCAGCCACCGCGCACCGGCCCGAACTCACCGGCCGCCGCTGGGAAGCCATGGGCGTCTCGCTGGTATTGCATCCGCGCAATCCTTATTGCCCGACCACGCACCTGAACGTGCGCTGCTTCATTGCGACCAAGGAAGGCGAAGCGCCCGTCTGGTGGTTCGGCGGCGGCATGGACCTCACGCCCTACTATGGGTTCGAGGAAGACTGCATCCACTTCCACCGCAGCTGCAAGGCGGCGCTCGATCCTTTCGGGGTCGACCTGCATGCGCGCTACAAAAAGTGGTGCGACGAATACTTCTTCCTGAAGCACCGCAACGAACCGCGCGGCATCGGCGGCATCTTCTTCGACGACCTGAACGAAGGCGGCTTCGCCAGGTGCTTCGCGCTGACGCAGAGCGTCGGCGACCATTTCATCGACGCCTACCTGCCGCTCTGCGCGCGGCGCCGCGACACGCCCTACGGCGAACGCGAGCGCGATTTCCAGGCCTACCGGCGCGGTCGCTACGTCGAATTCAATCTCGTCATGGACCGCGGCACGCTGTTCGGCCTGCAGTCTGGAGGGCGCACCGAAGCGATCCTGATGTCGCTGCCGCCGCTCGTCAAGTGGCGCTACGACTGGCATCCGGCGCCGGGGTCACCGGAGGAAAAGCTCTACAGCGACTTCCTGATTCCGCGCGACTGGAACTGAGGTTTCAGGTTCTGGCACTGGGCCGCGGCGCGATAGTGCCGGTTGGCTTCATCGCTGCGCTCCAGCCGGTCGAACAGCCGCGCCAACTCGATGTGCGCGGCGCAGCCCGGCGCGACCGCCAGCGAGGCTTCGAGGAAGCTCTGCGCCTTGCCCCACAGCTGCTGCTGCATGCACAGCCGGCCGAGGGCGAGCAGCAACAGCGCATCCTGCGGATGCTCGTGCAGCCATTTCTCGCACCGGGCGATGCGCCCGAGCACATCGCCGCCCTGGCATTCGGCATACGGCTCCAGCAGAGCGGATTCCCAGCGCTCGTCGAGGTAATCTTCGACAAGTTGCGCGCTTTCGGCGCAGTGTCCAGCGTTGGCGAGCGCCCAGGCGGCCCGCAGGGCCAGGCGGGTGTCGAGACGGTCCGCCGCCGGCATGTCGCGCCAGAAGCGCGCGAGCCGCCCCGGATCGTCCTGCAGGCTATCGAACATGCCGTGATAGGCATGCAGGCGCAGCGGCTGCGCCTGATCCGGCAGCAGCACCTTGTGCTTCTCCAGTTGCCGCGCGAGGCGCAGCAGCTCGGCCCAGTCGCCCTGTCCCTGCGCGAGCCGCAAGGCGAAGCGCTGCGCGGCGACCTGGCGCCGCTCCTTCGTGCCGAGCCGATCGAGGGCGGCGCGCGCCGTCGCGAAATCGCGTGCGTCGAGGGCGATGCGGATTTCGGCCATCAGGCGCGCGGTGCGCCAGCCGGCGGCATCGAGCGCTTCCGCCCGTTCCCGCCAGAGGGCGATGCGTTGCGGATCGCGCAGGGCATGCGCGGCCTTGAGCGCGGCCAGCGCGGCGATCCCTTGGGCATCGCTGGCGGCCGCAGCGGCTGCGGGCGCCGTCCCGCCAGCGCCGACTTTTTCGCCCGCGACAGCTGCGGCGCTTTTCAGTACCTGGCTGTAGCGCCCCTCCCAGAACGACCGCAGCGCTTCGGCCGCGGCGCGTTCCTTGCGCTGCTGCGCGCGCCGCGCACGGAAGGCGTTCACGACCGCGGGCAATCGCAGGGTATTGACGATCAGGCGCAGCAGCAGGTAGACGCACAGCAGGGCGGCCAGCTGCAGCAGCACGAAGAGGTTGAGGGAAATCTCGGCGCGCCAGGGCGGCATCACCCAGAGCACATAGCCATCGGTGAGGCGGCCGAGCAGCGCCACGCCGATCGCCAGCGCGGCCAGGGTCAGCAGCCAAAACAGGGTGCGCATGGGTTTACCGTTTATCCCGTGCCAGCTTGAAGTTGCGCAGCGCGGCAAGGGTTTCGTTCAGATCGACCGGCTCGCGCATCACGTCGAACTTGATCAGTCCGCGCAGGGTGGTCTGCGCATCCTGCACCGCCGGCGCCCGGGTATCGAAATACTGGCCGAGCCAGGCGTCCGCCTGTTTCAGATCGGCCTGGAAACTGCGCCCGTCGCGCGCCAGCAGCGCGAGGCGGGCCGAGAGCAGGCGCAGGCGCAGGTTCTCGCGCAGGAAGAATACTTCGCGCGGCGCCAGCAGGCCGGGGTCGCCAATGCCCTGGGTGTCGATGCGCTCGATGCGCACCAGCTGGCGCAGCTCGTGCCAGATTTCGCCGAGCCAGCTGCGCACCATCTGTTCGAAAGTCGGCGCTGGCGGCACGGCAGTCTCCGCCTCCGGCTTGCCAGGTTCGGTTTTCTTCGCACCCTGCTTCGCGGGTGCGGGCCGCTGCTCGAAGGCCAGCGGCAGGTTCGGCACGGCGCCGAGCAGGGCGTCGAGCTTGAGCGCGATGCCGCTGACATCGGCGCCGGGCAGTGCCTTGAGCCGCTCGATGTCACGCGCCAGCAGTTTGCGCAGGGGCAGGAACTGCGGCTGGGCGCTCTTGGCGAGCCGGTCTTCGGCACCCTGCAGGGCGATCAGCGCCGCCTCGACGTTGCCGGCCAGCTGCAGCTGCTGCGCGGCGATGGCCACGTCCTGTTCGATTTCCGCGAGCAGGCGGTCGTCGCGCACGCGCGACATGTCCTGATACATCGCCTGCAAGGCGAGCTGCTGGCTCTGCATCTCGGCCAGTTGCGCTTCGAAGGCGCCAATCTTGCCTTGCAGCGCGTCGAGCGTCGCGCGATTCTGTTTCGCGTGCGCCAGCGCTTCGCGCTGCACGGCATCGCTGTCGGCCAGGCGGCGCGCCAGTTCCTGGCGCGTCGCGTCGAGACGCGCGTTGCCCTGCCAGGCCAGCCAGCCCAGCACCAGTACGCCCAGCAGGGCCAGGACGGCGACCCAGAGCCCCCAGGGCGGCGAACCTCCCGATTTTTCGGCGACGGGCGGCGGCGGCAAGACGAGTGCAGGTTTTTCGGTTGGGTGTTCTGCGTTCATGGCCGTGAGAAATAGTCGGTCAGGCCGGCGAGCAAACCCGCGTCGGCGGGACCGGTCAGGACCACATTATGCAGCCCCAATGCGCGCGCCTGCTCGGCGATGCGCGCGTGCGGCACGAAGGTCGGCGTGCTTTTGAGCCAGCCCTGCCCCAGCTTGCCGACCATTTCGTAGAGATTGCGCAGGCCCTCGCTGCTGGTCACCGTCAGCGCATCGAGCCGGCCCTCGCTCCAGAGCTTGAGCAAGGGAGCGGGATCGAGTGCGGGGCGGCTACGCCGGTAGCAGCTGACGTAATCGACCGTCGCGCCGCGTTCCTTCAGCGTATCGCCGAACAGGTCGCGGCCGGCATCGCCGCGGAAGATGAGAACGCGCTGGCCCTTCACGTCGGCGAATTCCGGCAGGGCCAGCAGCGCCTCGGAGTCGAAGCGTTCCTGCGGCGCCACCACATTGCCGATGCCATGACGGGCCAGGGCTTCCTCGCTGCTGTGGCCGACTGTCGCGACGCGCAGGCTGGCCGGCCACGGCCGCTGGGCGAGGATCACCGCCAGCGCATGGTCGACGGCGTTCGGGCTGACGAACATCGCCCAGTCGTACTGGTCGAGCGCGATCGCCGCGTCGAGGATCGGCGTGACATCGGCGACCGCCTCGATCGCCAGCACGGGGAACAGCACCGGATGGGCGCCCAGTTCGTAGAGTTGTTCCGCCAAATGGGCCGCCTGGCCGGCCGGGCGCGTGACGACGATGTGCCGCCCCGCCAGCGCCGACTGTTGCAATGGTTTATCCAAGGGCGGCAAGAATCTCGTTGGCGCCCTGCGCACGCAGGTCGGCGACCAGCGCGAGCCCGAGGGCCTCGGGATCGGCCGCCGGGCCGGAGCGCTCGGCGCGCGCGACGCGCGTGCCGTCGGGGGTCGCCACCAGCCCGCGCAGCCGCAGCGTGCCATCGGCATGTTCGGCATAGGCGCCGAGCGGCACTTCGCAACTGCCGGCCAGCGCGCGCGACACGGCGCGTTCGGCGCGCACGCAGGCGGCCGTGGCGGGATCGTTGAGCGGCGCGATCCATGCGGCGACTTCGGGCCGGTCGGCCAGCGCCTCGATGCCGAGCGCGCCCTGCCCGGCGGCGGGCAGCGAAGCCTCGGCCGGAAGCGTCGCGCGGATGCGCTCCTTGAGGCCAAGGCGCGTCAGGCCCGCGGCGGCGAGGATGATCGCATCGTACTGGCCCTCGTCGAGCTTGCGCAGACGCGTGTCGAGGTTGCCGCGCAGCGAGGAGACGGCCAGGTAGGGAAACATGGCCCGCAGCTGCGCCTCGCGGCGCAGGCTCGAGGTGCCGACCACCGCGCCGGGCGGCAGGTCATCGATGCGCGCGTACTTGTTGGAGATGAAGGCGTCGAGCGGCACTTCGCGCGGGCCGATCGCGACCAGCGCGAATTCCGGCTCCAGCACCATCGGCACGTCCTTCATCGAATGCACGGCGATATCGGCGCTGCGGTCGAGCAGCGCGGTTTCGAGTTCCTTGACGAACAGGCCCTTGCCGCCGACCTTGGCGAGCGGCCGGTCGAGAATCTGGTCGCCGCGCGTGGTCATGCCGCGCAGCTCGACATGGCAGGAGGGATATAATTTCTGCAAAAGGCTGCGCACGTGTTCCGCCTGCCACAGGGCCAGGCGCGATTCACGGGTAGCGATAACGATGCGTTCGGGGGTAGTGGTCACTTGATTTCCGATGGACGAGAAAACCATGAACGATTCAGCCGCAGCCAAATCCTCGCTCGAGGGAAATTCTAGCATTCAAGCCTCTTCCCCCTCTGCCGGCGACGACAAGGATGCACCCCTGTTCGCCGACATCCGGCTGCTCGGTCGCCTGCTCGGCGACGTCATCCGCGACCAGGAAGGCGAAGCGGTCTTCGACCTGGTCGAGCGCATCCGCCAGCTGTCGATCCGCCTGCATCGCAACGACGACCCGACGGCCCGGCAGGAACTCGATGCGCTGCTCAACAACCTGTCGCGCGAGCACACCAACCTCGTGGTGCGCGCCTTCAGCTATTTTTCGCACCTCGCCAACATCGCCGAGGACCAGCATCGCATCCGCCGCGGCCGCGCCCACGCGCTGGCCGGCTCGCCGCCGCGTCCCGGCAGCTACCGCCACGCGGCGGCCCGTGCCGCGGAACTCGGCATCGGCCGGGAAGCGCTCGCCGACTTCTTCGCCCGCGCCGACATCGCGCCGGTACTCACGGCGCATCCGACCGAAGTGCAGCGCAAGAGCATCCTCGACCGCTCCTGGCAGATCGCCCGCCTGCTGGACCAGCGCGACCGCTCCCCGCTGACGCCCGGCGAACTCGCCGAAAACGAGGAATCGCTGCGGCGCGCGGTGCTGATCCTCTGGCAGACGCGCATGCTGCGCGAGGTCAAGCTCTCGGTGATGGACGAGGTCAACAACGCCCTGTCCTACTACGACACCACCTTCCTGCGCGAGCTGCCGCGCCTGCACAACGGCATCGAGGATCTGCTCGCTGCGCCGCTGCCCGCCTTCCTGCGCCCCGGCTCGTGGATCGGCGGCGACCGCGACGGCAACCCCTTCGTCACCGCCGACATCCTCAAGAGCGCGCTCAACGCGCAAAGCCGCAAGGCGTTCGCCCACTATTTCGAACAGCTGCACCGGCTCGGCAGCGAACTCTCCTCCTCCGACCTGCTGGTCGCCGTCTCGCCCGAGCTGCGCGCGCTGGCGAACGCCTCGCCGGACCGCAACCCGCACCGCGACGACGAGCCCTACCGCCGCGCCATCGCCGGCATCTACGCGCGACTCGCCGCGACGGCGCGCGAGCTCGACCGCATGGAAGCGCTGCGCCACGCCGTCGCCGACGCGCCGCCCTATCCCGACTGCGCGGCCTTCGCCGCCGAACTGGCCATCATCGACCAGTCGCTGCGCGACAACGGCGCGGCGCTGGTGGCGCGCGGCCGGCTGCGGCGGCTGCGGCGCGCGGTCGAGATCTTCGGCTTCCACCTCGCGCCGCTCGACCTGCGCCAGAATTCCGACGTCCATGCCCGCGTGGTCCATGAACTCTTCGAGGCCGCGCGCCCCGGCACGGAATATGAAAAGCGCAGCGAAGACGGCCGCATCGCCCTGCTGCTCGCCGAACTGGCCACGCCGCGCCTGCTCGCCTCGCCCTACTGGACCTATTCGGAGGAAACGACCGCCGAGCTGGCGATCTTCCACGCCGCGCGCGACATGCACCGGCTCTACGGCAAGGCGGCGATCCAGAACGTCATCATCTCGAAGAACGAGGGCGTCTCCGACATCCTCGAAGTCGCCCTGCTGCTCAAGGAAGTCGGCCTGCTGCGGCCGCGCGAGGGCGAACTCGACGTCAACATCGTGCCCCTGTTCGAGACCATCGGCGACCTCGATCGTTGCGGCGCGGTGATGGACCACCTGTTCGCGCTGCCCGCCTACCGCCGCCTGATCGAGCAGCGCGGCGGCCTGCAGGAAGTCATGCTCGGTTATTCCGACAGCAACAAGGATGGCGGCTTCCTGATGTCGAACTGGTCGCTCTACCGCGCCGAAATCACGCTGGTGGAGGTCTTCCGCAAGCACCATCTGCGGCTGCGCCTGTTCCACGGCCGCGGCGGCACGGTTGGCCGCGGCGGCGGCCCGAGCTACGAGGCCATCCGCGCCCAGCCGGCCGGCGCCCTGCAGGGCGCGATCCGCATCACCGAGCAGGGCGAGGTGATCGCCTCCAAGTATGCCAACCCCGAGCTCGGCCGGCGCAACCTGGAAGTCATGGTGGCCGCCACGCTCGAGGCCACGCTGCTGCCGCAGGCCTACGACGACCCGCAGCCCGACTACCTCGCCGCAATGGCCGAACTGGCGACGCAGGCCTTCCAGGCCTACCGCGCCCTCGTCTATGAAACGCCCGGCTTCGAGCGCTATTTCTGGGAGTCGACCGTCATCAGCGAAATCTCGCAGCTCAACATCGGCAGCCGCCCCGCCTCGCGCAAGAAAACCACTTCGATCGAGGACCTGCGCGCGATTCCCTGGGTGTTCTCGTGGTCGCAGTGCCGGCTGATGCTGCCGGGCTGGTACGGCTTCGGCAGCGCGTTCAACGCCTATCGGGACAAACACGGCGGCCAGGGCCTGGAACTGCTGCAGCGCATGCAGCGCAAATGGGGCTTCTTTCGCACCATGCTGTCCAACATGGACATGCTGCTTGCCAAGACCGACATCGCCATCGCCGAGCGCTATGCCGGACTGGTGCAGGATGCGACGCTGCGCGCAGCGATCTTTCCGCGCATTCGCCAGGAATTGCAGGACACCATCGCGGCGCTGTTCGCGATCACCGGCCAGCGTTCGCTGCTGGAAGGCAATCCGCTGCTCAAGCGTTCGCTGCGCAACCGCTACCCCTACATGGACCCGCTCAACCACCTGCAGGTCGAGCTTTTGCGGCGCTATCGTTCCGGCGCGCCGTGGAGCGATGACAAGCGGGTGCAAAGCGGCATCCACCTCACCATCAACGGCGTGGCGGCGGGGCTGCGCAACAGCGGCTGAGCTGGTTTACGAAAGTCGGTGCCGTCACGCCGGCGCCGACGCTTACAAGCCCAACCGTTCCCTGGCCTGCGGCCACTGGCGCCGGCTCACCGCCAGCCGCTCGGGCACGTCCTTGAGGCAAAGCGCCCAGTGCGGGTCGCCATTGTCGCCCTCCGTTCCGGCTTCGCGCACCACGCCGACGACGGCGTCCGTGGCCACCAGGCAATTGCGATGGATGCGCACGAAGCGCGGGGCGAATTCGGCTTCGAGCTGGGCGAGCGTTTCTTCGAGCAGAAATTCGCGTTCGCACGTCCGGGCGGTGATGTACTTCTGCTCGGCGCGCAGGTAAAGGATGTCAGCAACCGGCACCAGCAGTACCCGACCACGTTCGACCACCCGCAAGCGGGAACGCGCCGCCGGGGCGAGCGCCTTGAGGAGTTCCGCGCCGGGCAGCAGGCGCTGCGCCTTCTTCAGCGCGTCGAGCAGGCGCGGCGCGCGCGCCGGCTTGAGCAGATAATCGGCGGCCGCGAGCTCGAAGGCCTTGAGGGCAAACTCGTCGTAGGCGGTGACGAAGACGATCGCCGGCGGTTCGGGCAGGCCGGCCAGCTGCTGCGCCAGCTCGATGCCGTCCATGCGCGGCATGCGGATGTCGATCAGGGCGATGTCGGCGGGATGCCTGAGCAACAATTCCAGCGCCGCGACGCCGTCGCCGGCTTCGCCGACCACCTGGTGAGGGAACTCGCCGGCGATGTCGGCGAGCAGGTGGCGCAGCCGCGACCGGGCCGGAGCCTCGTCGTCGACGATCAGCACGCCGGGAATGCGCGGCTCGCTCACGCCGCCCTCCGCTCACTGACACGCCGGGGCAGGTCGACACAGACCCAGTACCGGCCGTCGCGTTCGCCACAATCGAGCCGCGCCTCGAGGTCGTAGAACAGCATCAACCGCTCGCGCAGGTTGTCGAGGGCCATGTGGTTGCCGGCGCGCTGTTCCTTTCCCACCGGCACGGGATTGTCGATCGCGATGTGCACGCCGTCGCGGGTAGCGGATATGCGGATGCGGATCTCCCCCGCTTCCATCACCGGCTCGATGCCGTGATACACCGCATTCTCGAGTAGCGGTTGCAGCAGCAGCGGCAAGGCGAGCGTATCGGGGGGGCAGTCGTCGATCTCCCAGCGCACCTGCAGCCGCTCGCCGAGGCGCAACTTTTCGATGTCGAGATACTTGCGCGCCAGCGCGATCTCCTCCGACAGCGGCACCAGCGCCCGGTTGTCGCGCATCAAGGCACGGAACAGTTCGCCGAGCTCCTCGAGCGCCATCTCGGCCCGGCGCGGATCGTCACGCATCACACCCAGTACGGCATTCAGGCTGTTGAAGAAGAAATGCGGCCGGATGCGCGCCGTCAGGGCCGCCAGTCGCGCCTCGGCGAGCGCCGGTTCCTGCGCCCGCGTGCGCAGGTCGAACCAGCCCAGCAGCAGGGCCGTGCCCAGGCCGGTGGCCAGTGGGGCACGCCAGCCAACCGTGCCCCCCAGCACCCGTGCCAGCAGGGCTTCCATGCCTGCCGCCGCGAGCGCGGAAAGCGCCACCACCAACAGGAAGGCGCGCCAAGGCGGCAAGCGCCGCAGCCAAGGGCCCAAGGCATAGAGCAGCGCCAGAACCAGTAAGAGCACCGGTTCGACGAACGCGGCGAGTTCGGCGACCTCCGCGGGCAAGCGGGTCAGCGACCGGTTGCCGATCAGCGCAATGGCCAGCATCAGGCCATTGGCCGCGAGCAACAGCCGCAGCCAGATGCCCTGGTTGCGGAAGTCGGGAATGCACAAAACGACTGGGCGTGGGGATATACTCATAAATTGAAAGAACAGTAGCTCTTAGTTCTTAATTCTTAAGCACCTGGCCGAGAACGACCTTGGCAGACCGAGGAGCGGCCGCACGGAGAGGATCGGCATCGTGACGACCCGTTTCTCATTAGGCAAGTATCGCACGCTCGCTCTGGCGATCGCACTGTTCATGCTGTTACAAGGCGGCGTCTTCGTCATCGACAACATCATTTCGCGGCAGATCAGAGAAGATGCAGTTTATGAGCGGCTTGCCTCCCGCCAGTACGCGGTGCACTTGCGGGTGATCGGCGATTCCCTGCTCCTGCTGAAGGGAGAAACGCTGACATCCGACCAGCGCGCCGAGCGCGCCAAAATGCTCGAACGTTCCGCCGCGCACTTCGGTCGCACGCTCGAAGTCTTCGCGAATGGCGGCAGCACCGTCGGCAAGCGCGACATCGAAGTCCATGTTGCCGCGCTCGACGACCCCCGCGCCCAAGAAATCCTGCGCGAAGCCTCGTTGCAGTGGTCGCCCGTCGCGGCGGCGCTTGCCCGGTTGGCGCGCCCGGCGGAAGACACCCCAAGCGCGGAACTTGTCCAGCGCACGCTTACCGCGCTGCCGCCGCTACGCAAGCAGATGACCGAACTGGCGATACTGATGGATGAAGTCGCGGCCAAGCGCGCCGCGCGACTGCAACTGGCCAAGACCACGGCACTCGCCTTGGCCGCCCTCAATTTTCTCGCGATCCTTTTCTACCTGATCGTATTCCTGCGGCGCAACGATCAGGCGCTCGAGCGCGCCCAGAAGGAAACCGCCGACATCCTGCGCACCACCCAGGAAGGCCTGTTTCTCCTCGATCCAGAATATCGCATCGGCACGCAGCACTCCCGGGTTCTGGAAGGCATTCTCGGCACCTCCCAATTCGCCGGCGCCAATTTTTTCAGCCTGCTCCAGCCGATGGTTTCCGACAAGACGCTGACCACCGCGCGCGAATACCTCGAACTGCTGTTCAAGCACGACGTCAAGGAAAAGCTGGTCAGCGACCTCAACCCGCTCAATTGCGTCCAGATCCTCCATGGTCAGGACAGCGGCAAGCCGAAAACACGATTCCTCGAGTTCGGCTTCAACCGCGTCAAGGAAGCCGGCCGGATCGCGCATCTGCTGGTCACGGTGAACGACATCACGCAGCGCATCAACCTCGAGCGCTCGCTGAAAGAAACCGAGGCCCGCGCGCGCGACCAGATGAGCATGTTGATCGACATCCTGCAGATCGAGCCGGCGGCCTTGCAGCAGTTCATGCGCACCGCGCGGGACGGACTGCAGAACATGAACGAACTGCTGCAGCGTCAGGAAACCGGGCTGGAAGCCCGCGGCAGCAAGGTCCATGCCTTGTTCCGCCAGTCGCATCGCATCAAGGGCGATGCCGCCGCGGTCGGTCTCAAGAACATCGCCGCCGCCTTCGAACGTCTGGAGGGCAGCCTGACCGGCATGCACGAGCGCCACAACCTGACCGGCGAGGATTTCCTGCCGATCGCCGTCCAGGTCAAGGGACTCTACGAACAGATCGAAGCGATCGAGGCCCTGGTCACGCAGATTTCCCAGGTGCGCGGCATCGTCACCGTCGAGCCGCAGCGCGAACTGCACAGCCCCGGCGCCGCCCAGCTGCCCTTCGTCCAGCGCTGGCGCAGCTTCGCCGGCGAAATCGCCGCGCGCCAAGGCAATGTCGTCGAGCTCTCCTACGACGGCATCGACATCGGCACCCTGCCCACCGCCCTGCACGACGCGGTCAACACGATCGTCAATCAGTTCATCCGCAACGCCGTCGCCCACGGCATCGAATCCCCCGCCGAACGCAGGCGGCTGAACAAGCCCGAAGCGGGCCGCCTGGCGGTCTACATTGCGCGCCGGGAAGACGGCGGCATCGACGTCAGCTTCCGCGACGATGGCCGCGGCATTTCGGTCGAACGGATCCGGCAGTCCGCGGTCGCCAAGGGACGCCTGAGCGCCGAAGAGGCCGCATCCTGGGAGCCGCGCCGCATCATCGGGCTGATCTTCGAATCCGGCATGAGCACGCGGCAAACCGCTGACGGCGATGCCGGTCGCGGGGCGGGACTCGACACGGTGCGCGAAATCGTGGCGCGCATGGGCGGGAACATCCGCATCGGCACCACCGAAAACGAATACTGCCATTTCCGCGTCGGCTTCGCGGCACCTGCGTCCCCCCCCACTCCGAACTCGGCGGCCGGAGGACCGGCAACATGACATACAAACTGCTCATCGCTGACGATTCGAACATCATTCGCAACAAGATCGCCCGGGCGCTGGAAGCGTATGGCCTGGAAATCGTGGGAATGGCACCGAACGGGAAACAGGCGCTGCAACTCTTTCAGGAAACCCGGCCGCAGGTCGTCACCATGGACCTGACCATGCCCGAAATGGATGGCATCGAGTGCATCCGCAAACTGCACGCCCTCGACCCCACGGTGCGCATCCTCGTCGTCTCGGCCCTCGCTGACAAGGCAACCGCCATCCAGGCCCTCAAGGAGGGCGCACAAGGATTTCTTTGCAAACCATTCACTGCGGACGAGCTCACCGAAGCGATCGGCGAGCTGCTCGACAAGGAAGATCATGACTGAAGCGGAATTGCGTGTCTTCGTAGCCATCGTCAAACACTATTTCGAACAACAAACAGGCATTGCGGCGGAAATCTACACACCCTACCTGGCCGAACCGAACGCCCTGCCGGTCTTCGACTACACCGGCGTCATCGGCATTTCGGGCAATCGCCAGGGCTGCGTCTATTTCACCGCCCCTGCGGAACTGCTCCGCCAGATACTGTCGCGCAGTGGCGAGAGCGACCTGTCAGCGAGAAACCTCGCGGATCTGGCCGGCGAAATCGGCAACACGATTTCCGGCAATGCCCGCCGGCAGTTCGGCAGCAAGTTTCTGATCTCGGTCCCCTTGGTCGTCCAGGGCCGGGATCAGGTCATCTCCCTGCCGAAGGGGGTCAAGGCCTACGTCATCCCGTTTTGCTGGCAGACCCACGATGCATCGCTCGTCGTGAGCGTCGTCTAGGCGCCGGGCGCAGGTCGCGCCGGCCGGATTTGCCCGTATACTTCCATTCCGTCTGCGTGCGACCCGTCCAACGAGTATTCCTCATGTCCGATAAAGCCTGGTCCGGCCGGTTTTCCGAACCCGTTTCCGATCTCGTCAAGCGCTATACCGCCTCGGTGTTCTTCGACCGGCGCATGGCCGCCCAGGACATCCGCGGCTCGCTCGCCCACGCGAAGATGCTGGCGCGCCAGGGCATCATTTCCGCCGCGGATCTCGCCGCGATCGAGCGCGGCATGGCCCAGGTGGCCGGCGAGATCGAGCGCGGCGAATTCAACTGGAACCTCGACGACGAGGACGTGCACCTCAACATCGAGAAGCGCCTCACCGCGCTCGTCGGCGACGCCGGCAAGCGGCTGCACACCGGCCGCTCGCGCAACGATCAGGTCGCCACCGACATCCGCCTCTGGCTGCGCGACACGATCGACCTGCTGGACGGCCTCTTCGCCAACCTCATCCATGCCTTGCTGGATGTCGCCGAGGCGCATGCGGAAACGCCGCTGCCGGGCTTCACCCACCTGCAGGTGGCGCAGCCGGTCACCTTCGGCCACCATCTGCTGGCCTATGTCGAGATGTTCGCGCGCGACCGCGAGCGTTTCGCCGACTGCCGCAAGCGCGTCAATCGCCTGCCGCTTGGCGCGGCCGCGCTGGCCGGCACCACCTTCCCGATCGACCGCGAATTCGTCGCCCGCGAACTGGGTTTCGACGGCGTCTGCGCCAACTCGCTCGACGCCGTCTCCGACCGCGACTTCGCCATCGAATTCTGCGCCGCCGCGTCGC
>CAZPIE010000003.1:0-34912 GCA_964586275.1 uncultured Methyloversatilis sp.
GCGCCAAGTCGGCCGGCGCGCCTGTCGAGGTCGATGTCGGCAAGCTCGCCCCCGGTGAAATGATGACCGTCGAATGGCGCGGCAAGCCGGTGTGGATCATCCACCGCACCAAGGAAATGCTCGAGGATCTGGCGAAGCTGGGTCCCAAGCTCTCCGACCCGAATTCGGAGCGCAACATGCAGCCTGCCTACGCCAGGAACGAGCACCGCTCGATCAAGCCCGAATATCTGGTGGCCATCGGCATCTGCACCCATCTGGGCTGCTCGCCGTCCGAAAAGTTCAAGAGTGGCGCCGAATCCGGGATTGCGCCCGACTGGCCCGGTGGCTTCCTGTGTCCCTGTCATGGTTCGTTGTTCGATCTCGCCGGTCGCGTTTACAAGAGCATGCCGGCGCCGGACAACCTCGAAATTCCGCCGCATGTCTATCTGTCCGACGCCAGGATCCTGATCGGCGAAGACAAGAAGGGAGCTTGAGCATGGGGTCCGCCAACGCCGACAAATACAAATCGGACGGCACGCGCTCCGGCAACCTGCTGGAGTGGATCGATGCCCGCTTCCCCTTGATGGCCCTGTGGAACGACCATCTGGCCAAGTATTACGCGCCGAAAAACTTCAACTTCTGGTACTTCTTCGGCTCGCTCGCGCTGCTGGTGCTGGTGATCCAGGTCGTCACCGGCATCTTCCTGGTCATGCACTACAAGCCGGATGCCGCGCTGAACGCTTCCGGCGTCCCGGTGGCCTTCGCCAGCGTCGAGTACATCATGCGCGACGTGCCGTGGGGCTGGCTGATCCGCTATTTGCATTCCACCGGCGCCTCGGCCTTCTTCGTGGTCGTCTATCTGCACATGTTCCGCGGCATGCTGTATGGCTCGTACCGCAAGCCGCGCGAGCTGGTCTGGATCATTGGCGTGCTGATCTTCCTGTGCCTGATGGCCGAGGCCTTCATGGGCTATCTGCTGCCCTGGGGACAGATGTCCTACTGGGGCGCCCAGGTGATCGTCAACCTGTTTACGGCGATCCCGCTCATCGGTCCCGAGCTTGGCGTCTGGATCCGCGGCGACTACGTGATCGGCGACGCGACGCTGAATCGCTTCTTCTCCCTCCACGTCATCGCCATTCCGCTGATCCTGGTCGGCCTGGTGGCCGCGCACATCATGGCCCTCCACGAAGTCGGCTCCAACAACCCGGACGGCATCGAGATCAAGAAGAAGAAGGACGCCAACGGGATTCCGCTCGACGGCATTCCCTTCCACCCGTATTACACGGTGAAGGACATCGTCGGCGTGGTGGTGTTCCTCATGGCGTTCGCGGTCGTCGTCTTCTTCCTGCCCGAAGGCGGCGGCTATTTCCTCGAGTACAACAACTTCATCCCTGCCGACCCGCTCGTCACGCCGCCGCACATCGCGCCGGTCTGGTACTTCACGCCCTACTACTCGATCCTGCGCGCCAACACGGTGAACTTCTTCTGGATCGACGCCAAGCTCTGGGGCGTGATCTTCATGGGGCTCGGCGTGATGATTCTGTTCTTTCTGCCCTGGCTCGACCGCAGCCCGGTCAAGTCGATCCGCTATCGCGGCCCGCTCTACAAGGGCGCGCTGACGATCTTCGTGATCAGCTTCCTGATCCTCGGCTACCTGGGCATCCTGCCGCCGACGCCGGGTCGCACGCTGGTCGCGCAGATCTGCACGATCCTCTATTTCGCCTTCTTCCTGTTGATGCCGATTTACACATCGCTGGACAAGTGCAAGGCCGAACCGGAAAGGGTGACGGGAAAATGAAAAAGCTGTTGATCGCATTGCTGTGGGCGCCGCTGCTGGCCTCGGTGCAGGTTTTTGCTGCGGGGGCGGAGGTCAAGCTCGACAAGGCGCCCGATCGTTCGCGGGACTACGCGGCCCTGCAGAACGGCGCCAAGCTGTTCGTCAACTATTGCCTGAACTGCCACTCGGCGTCCTACATGCGCTACAACCGCCTCCAGGACATCGGACTCACCGAGCAGCAGATCAAGGACAACCTGCTGTTCACCCAGGACAAGGTCGGCGAACTGATGACCATCGCGATGCGACGCGCGGAAGCCAAGCAATGGTTCGGCGCGCCCCCCCCCGACCTGACCGTGATCGCGCGCGCGCGCTCGACCGCCGCCTATTCCGGCGCCGACTGGCTCTATACCTACATGCGCGGCTTTTACCGCGACGATACCCGCCCGACCGGCTGGAACAACACGGTATTCGCCAACGTCGGCATGCCACATGTGCTTTGGGAATTGCAAGGCGAGCAGGTCATGGGCGCCGACCACAAGCTGACACTGGCCAAGCCCGGCCTGCTGCAACCCAAGGAGTACGATGCGCTGGTCGCCGATCTGGTCGGATTCCTGAACTACATGGGCGAGCCGGTGCAGAACTACCGTAAACAACTGGGCGTGATCGTGCTGATCGCCCTGGCCGTCCTCTTCGTCCTCGCCTACGCGCTCAAACGCGAATACTGGCGCGACATTCACTAACCGAACAACGAAACTGCCATGGGACATCGAGACATGAATCCACCTGTGCGTCGCGTGGTGCGAGATTCCGATTATTCGTGGGGAACGAGCGCCATGATGAACCTGTATTCGGGCACGACCTGCCCGTTCAGCCATCGCTGCCGCATCGTTTTGTATGAGAAGCAGATGGACTTCCAGGTGATCGACGTCGATCTCTTCAACAAGCCCGAGGACATCGCCGTCATCAACCCCTACAACCGCGTGCCGGTGCTGGTCGATCGCGATCTCGTCTTGTACGAGTCGAACATCATCAACGAGTACATCGACGAGCGCTTCCCGCATCCGCAACTGATGCCGCCCGATCCGCAGACGCGCGCCAAGGCGCGCCAGCTGCTGCACACGATGGAACACGAACTGTTCAGCCACATCGACGCCCTGGAGCGCAATCTCAAGACGGCCGACAAGACGCGGGCGCACATCCGCGACCGGCTCGTCGAGTTGACGCCGCTCTTCGCCAAGCAGAAGTTCCTGCTCGGCGACGATTTCTCGATGCTCGACGTGGCGATCGCGCCGCTGCTGTGGCGTCTCGATCACTACGGCATCGAACTGCCGAAGACCGCCGCTCCCGTGATGAAATTCGCCGAGCGGATCTTCGCGCGCCAGGGCTTCATCGACGCGCTGACGCCTTCGGAAAAGGTGATGCGTCGCTGATTGCCGCGCAAGCGCCGCAGTTTTCCGACGGCAACTGAAGATGTTCAGCACCAAGCCCTACCTCATCCGCGCCATTCACGACTGGTGCGCCGATGAGGGCTTTACGCCCTATCTCGCGGTGCAGGTCGATGAGCGCACCCGCGTCCCGCGCGAATTCGTGCGCGATGGCCAGATCGTCCTCAACGTCAGCGCCGAAGCGACCCACCAGCTGGTGATGGGCAACGCGGAAATCACCTTCCAGACCCGCTTCAACGGTGCGTCCTTCCCCGTCGTCGTGCCGGTCGATGCCGTCGTGGCGATCTATGCGCGCGAAAACGGACAGGGTATGGCCTTCGAGGCGACTCCGGTTGCCTCCCTTCTGGATGCAGACGGAAAAGTCGGCGCTGGCGAGACGGCAACCGCAGAAACTGCTGATGTTGCGGAGAGCGAAACAGAGCCCGCCGCCAAACGGGGCGGACACCTGACGCTGGTCAAATAAGTACCGGGTCGGGCGGGGGAGGGGGCAAAGTGCAAACTGGCGCCCAAGTCAGGAATCGAACCTGAGACCTACCGCTTAGGAGGCGGTCGCTCTATCCACTGAGCTACAAGGGCGAAGTGGGGGAATTCTAGCGATTAGTTGCCGGGCTGTCCGCCGGCGCGGCGGGCAGATCGAGCCCCAGGCGATGCATCAGGGTCTCATGGCTCATGTGCAACAAATCTTCAATGGCCCGAAAGTCGTCGGGCAGGGCGGCATCGTCCCAGCCGTTGGCGGAGTGGCGGGCAAGGTCGACGGCCAGTTTCACGTTCCTGACGCGCGGGTGTTCCGCGTGCTGCGGGTCCATCAGCGTCATCAGCAATTGCGGCAGATGCCAGGTCTGGGCAAGCGCCTGCTTGATCTGGTAGAGCGGGACGCCGAAGATTTCAGTCTGGATGGCGACCGAACGCAGGGTTCGATCGGCCTTTTGCCGGTCGGCAACCTGCAGGGCCAATCCAGGTGCGAAGCACCACATGAGGATCTCGGCGAAGTCGTAGAGCAGGGTGGCGACGCTGATTTCATCCGCGTCGAGGTCGTGGCGATGGATGGCCCACTCGCGCGCCCAGTGCGTCGCCTTGCGGGCGCGGCCGACCACCTTGAGCAGGCCGAGCAGTGCGCGCGGATGGCTCTTGAGGTGATCTTCGACCATGGGCAGGTTCTCGAAATCGTTGAAGAACGGTTCCATGCCGATCATCATCAGCGAACGCTCGATCGTGGTGATGTCGGTCAGTCGCGTCTTGCTGCGTTTGGCTTCGATGTAGGCGAGCACGCGCAGGGTCATCAACGGATCCTGCAGGATCACCGACGAGATCGTGCGGGCATTGGCCTGGTGCGCCTGGTCGCGCAATTCGGCCAGTTTTCGCTCGGTATGCCTCAGCACCGGAATATTTGCCGCGCTGAAATAGGCAACCCAGCCTGCGAGGTCGAGGACGGGACGGGATTGGTCACTCATGTGCGCATTATCGGCGACTCGTGGCGATGACTGAAAAGAATTAGGCTGCTTTCAGCAATCGAAATTGTCTTGTATTTCAGTGCTTCGCAAGATAGAATCTCGCCCCTTTCCATCCTTGCTCCACCCGAACCGCATGCGGGGGGGCTCAACCCGAACCAGAAGGAGAGTACATGCGACATTACGAGATCGTTTTTATCGTCCATCCGGACCAGTCCGACCAGGTGCCGGCCATGATCGAGCGTTACAAGGCGCTCGTGGCCGGCGGCAAAGGCGCCATCCATCGTATCGAAGACTGGGGCCGCCGTCAGCTGGCCTACCCGATCCAGAAGGTGCACAAGGCGCACTACGCGCTCATGAACATCGAGTGCGACAGTCACACGCTGGCCGAGATCGAGAATGCCTTCAAGTTCAACGATGCCGTGCTGCGTCACCTGATCGTCAAGATGGATCGTGCCGAAACCGCGCCGTCGCCGATGATGAAGGAAGAGAAGTCGCGTTCGCTCAGTGCCCCGGGGCAAGCCGAAGGCAAACCCGCCGAGGAGGTCGCGGCTGCCGCCTGAGGCTGAAAGTGCGGCTGCCGGCAGCGCTGCGGCGAATCGCACCGAGTTGACAGGCACGCTGCAGGATCGCGGCCTTCTGCGCTACACGCCGGCGGGCATTCCGGTCATCGAATTCCGGATCGCCCATCGGTCGGAGCAGAACGAAGCCAGCGTCACCCGCCGTGTCGAGTGCGAAATCGCCTGCATCGCCCTCGGCGCGACCGCGTTATTGCTGCAGGAAGCGTCACCCGGCAGCGGCGTTGCGGTGAGCGGATTTCTCGCTTCACGCAGCCTCAAGCAGAAAACGCCCGTGCTGCATGTGACCCGGATCGAATTTGCAGAGAATTTTAGGAAGGGATATTGAATATGGCTTTCAAGCCCAGCAACAAAAAGAAGGACGACCGCAACAAGAACCGCAACCTGTTCAAGCGTCGCAAGTTCTGCCGCTTCTCCGCCGAGAAGATTCCTTACGTCGACTACAAGGATGTCGAGTTGCTCAAGGACTTCATCACCGAGAACGGCAAGGTAATGCCCGCGCGCATCACCGGTACCAAGACCCGTTACCAGCGTCAGTTGTCGACCGCCATCAAGCGGGCGCGTTTCCTGGCGCTGCTGCCCTACACCGACCTGCACCAATAAGCGAGGAGCAAACCATGCAAGTGATTCTGATGGACAAGGTGGTGAACCTCGGCAACCTCGGCGATGTCGTCAAGGTCAAGGAAGGCTACGCCCGCAATTATTTGATCCCCAAGGGCTTCGCCAAGCGCGCGACCGCGGAGAACATGAAGCTGTTCGAGGACCGTCGTGCCGAAATCGAGAGGCTTGCCGCCGAGAAACTGGCCGCGGCCCAGGCCGTGGCTGCCAAGCTCGAAGGCCTGCGCGTCGAGATTGCCCGCAAGGCCGGTGTCGATGGCCGCCTGTTTGGCTCGGTGAGCCCGGCGGATGTGGCCGATGCGCTGACCGCGCAAGGCATCGCGATCGAGAAGAGCGCCGTGCGCATGCCGGCAGGCCTGCTCAAGTCAATTGGCGAGGTCGTCCTTGAAGTCGCCCCGCACGCCGATGTGGTGGCGAACGTGACCATCGCGGTCGTCGGCGAACAATAAGCTGCGCTTCACCATAAAAGGGCCGCTTCGGCGGCCCTTTTATCGTTGACGGGCATCCACAGCATTTACACAGGCTGTCCCCAACATTTCCACTGCATTTCCACAGCTTGTTCACTCCCCGCGGAAACGTGGCGCGAGTAGACTCGCGCCTGGAGGAAAACAAAAGATGGCTCAAGTCCAAGCGGGGCAACCCTATTTGCAGGCGGTTGCCAACGACCCGCAAGTCGCGGCGCTCAAACTTCCGCCCCATTCGATCGAAGCCGAGCAGTCGCTGATCGGCGGCCTGTTGCTCGACAACAGCGCCTGGGACCGCATTGCCGACGTCGTCAGCGAGTCTGACTTCTATCGCGACGACCACCGGCGCATCTTCGCGCACATCCGCAAGCTCGTCGAAACCGGACGTCCCGCCGATGTGGTGACGGTCTACGAGTCGATCGAGCATGCCAACCAGGCCGAGCAGACCGGCGGCTTGGCCTACCTTGGCGAAATCGCCAATGCGACACCCTCGGCGGCCAACATCCGCCGCTATGCCGAAATCGTGCGCGAGCGCGCGGTGCTGCGCAAACTGGTGACGGTCGGCGACGAGATCGCCGCGGTCGCCCTGAATCCGGCCGGACGTGATGTCAAGGTCCTGCTGGATCAGGCCGAACAGAAAGTCTTCGAAATCGCCGAGGCGGGCAATCGCGTCGGTCAGGGTTTCCAGGCGATCACGCCGCTGCTGGGTGACGTGGTCGATCGCATCGAGAAGCTCTACAACCGCGAGAACCCTTCCGACATCACCGGGCTGGCGACCGGTTACAACGATCTTGACCGCATCACTTCGGGCCTGCAGCCAGGCGACATGATCGTCGTCGCCGGGCGGCCGTCGATGGGCAAGACCGCCTTTGCGCTCAACATCGCCGAGCACGTCGGCATGGAACTGCGCAAGCCGGTCGCGATCTTCAGCCTGGAAATGTCCGGGCCGCAGCTGGCGATGCGTTTCCTGTCGTCGGCGGGGCGGCTCGATCAAACGCGCATCCGCACCGGCAAGCTGTCCGACGAGGACTGGGAGAAGATGTCGGTGGCGCTCGGCAAGCTGCACGAGGCCCCGATCTACATCGACGAGACCGGCGCGATCAATGCGTCGGATCTGCGCGCGCGCGCGCGGCGCCTGCACCGCCAGTTCGGCCAGCTCGGCCTGATCGTGGTCGATTATTTGCAGCTGATGACCTCGCTCAAGGACAACGAGAATCGTGCGACGGAGATATCGGAGATTTCGCGTTCGATCAAGGCGCTCGCCAAGGAGTTGCAGGTGCCCGTCATCGCGCTGTCGCAGCTGTCGCGCAAGGTCGAGGAGCGCAACGACAAGCGCCCCTTGATGAGCGACCTGCGCGAATCGGGCGCCATCGAGCAGGATGCCGACATCATCCTGATGATGTACCGCGAGGAATACTACAAGCCCGATACGACCGAGAAGGGCGTTGCCGAGGTGATCATCGGCAAGCACCGCAACGGCCCGACCGGCGTGGTGAAGCTCACCTTTCTCGGCGAGTACACGCGTTTCGAGAACTTCGCCGCACCCGGCAGCTACTGATTACAGCACCTCGGCGGCATGGTCGGCGAGGCGCGAGCGCTCGCCGCGCTGCAGGGTGATGTGGCCGGCATGCGCCCAGCCCTTGAAGCGGTCCACGACGTAGGTCAGGCCCGATGAGCCTTCCGTCAGGTAGGGCGTGTCGATCTGCGCGATGTTGCCGAGACAGACCACCTTGGTGCCCGGGCCGGCCCGCGTGATCAGTGTCTTCATCTGCTTCGGCGTCAGGTTCTGCGCCTCGTCGATGATCAGGAACTTGTTGAGGAAGGTGCGGCCGCGCATGAAGTTGAGCGACTTGACCTTGATGCGGCTCTTGATCAGGTCCATCGTCGCGGCGCGTCCCCAGTCGCCGGTATAGCTGCCCTTGTCGCCTTCCTCGGCGGGTTTGTTGAGCACCTCGAGGTTGTCCTCGAGGGCCCCCATCCAGGGCGTCATTTTTTCTTCCTCGGTGCCCGGCAGGAAACCGATGTCCTCGCCGACCGGCACGGTGACGCGGGTGATGATGATCTCCGTAAAGCGCTTTTGTTCGAGCGTCTGCGTCAGCGCCGCGGCGAGCGTCAGCAGCGTCTTGCCGGTACCCGCCTGGCCGAGCAGGGTGACGAAGTCGATCTCCGGATTCATCAGCAGGTTGAGCGCGAAGTTCTGCTCGCGGTTGCGGGCCGTGATGCCCCAGACGGCGTTCTTGGCATGGCTGTAGTCGGTCAGCGTCTCGAACTCTGCCGTCCTGCCAGCGCCGGCAAGAAGAGCCCCCCGCGCTCGCGAAATCGGCTCGCTGCCCCCCACAGGGGGGGCGTCGGCTTGGGACGGCCCGGCGCCGACTTTCTTCACCCAGGCCTGCAGCGGCTGCGGTCCTTCCTGCCAGACGAATTCATTGACCAGCAGGTCGGGGCAGAGCGGGCCGGTGACGCGATAGTAGGTGCGGCCGTCCTTCTTCCACGATTCCAGCCCCTTGGCGTGCGTGTCCCAGAAGTCGGCCGGCAGTTCGAGGCTGCCGCTGTAGAGGAGGTCGGTATCCTCCAGCACCTTGTCGTTGAAATAGTCCTGCGCCTCGAGGCCCAGCGCGCGGGCCTTGATGCGCATGTTGATGTCCTTGGTGACGAGGATGACCGGCCGCCTGGGGTGCAGTTCGCGCAGATGCAGGGCCACCGCGATGATCTGATTGTCGGCGCGCGAGGTCGGCAGCGATGCGGGCAGCACGCTGTTGATCGCCTCGGTCTGGAGGAACAGGCGACCGCTCGCCAGTTCGCGCGAGGGGCCGGCGAGTTCGATGCCCCGATGGATGTCCCCCTCGCTGCCGCTGACGATCTCGTCCAGCAGGCGGCTGGCCTGGCGGGCGTTGCGGGCTACTTCCGACATGCCCTTCTTGTTGCCGTCGAGTTCCTCGAGCGTCATCATCGGCACGAAGAGGTCGTGCTCCTCGAAACGGAACAGGCTGAGCGGATCGTGCATCAGCACATTGGTGTCGAGCACGAAGAACTTGACGGGTTTTTTCGCCTTGGTCGGTTTGCCTGGTTTTGCGGCTGGTTTGGCGTTCATGGCTCTCGGTCGGGTGGGAGCGATCACAGGGCCTGCAAGGCGGCGAGTACCTCGGCCGCGTGGCCATCGACCTTCACGCCGCGCCAGGCGCGCGCAACGCGGCCCTGGCGGTCGATCAGGAAGGTGCTGCGCTCGATGCCCCGCACCTGCTTGCCGTACAAGGTCTTCATCCTGATCACGTCGAAGAGCGTGCAGGCCCGTTCGTCGGCATCGCAGATCAGTTCGAAGGGCAGATCCAGCTTGGCCTTGAAGCCTTCGTGCGACTTGAGACTGTCGCGCGAAACACCCCAGATACTGCCGCCGGCGGTGACGAAGGCGGCGTGCAGATCGCGGAACTGGCCGGCCTCGGTGGTACAGCCGGGTGTGCTGTCCTTGGGATAGAAGTAGATCACCAGCGGCTGGCCGCGCAGCGCGCCGAGCCGGAAGGTCTTGCCGCTCGTGGCGGGCAGGCTGAAATCGGGGACTTCGAGGCCGAGGATGGAGGGTGAGGAAGCATCGTTCATGCGGGACATCTCCAGGCTGATAAGAATTCATCCCCTTGCAACAGCACGGTGTCCTTGCAACCGGGCAACTGGCCGCCGATCACTTCATGCCGGGGCAGTTTATCCATGTCGAGTCGGCTTGCCAGGGCCTGAACAGAGACGACTTCATAGCCTTGTTCATGCCAGCCCGCGAGCAATTGCCTGACGGGTGTGGGGTCATTGCCGAGCGCTGCGCTGGCCGTCAGGCTGAACACATGCCCATGGTGAGGGGGATTGGCCGTCAGTGCCAGCAGCGCGGCAACGGCCTTTGCCGGATCCTGGCGTGGCGAAGTCCTCAGTTCGTCGAGCGTCGGCAAGGTGGTCGGGATTTGCGGACAGCGGACGATCTCGCCGTTCCAGACGGGAACGTAGGGGTGGCGGCCGCGCGTGTCGCTGGCGCAGGCGTAGGCAAAGCGCTGCGTCAGGCGCAGCGCATGCGGGCTGGAGCGCCAGCCGGGAGCGGCATGCAGGGTCGGCGCGGTCGCGAAAATGCCTGCGAAGCGCTCGGTCATCAGCCGAAATTGCGTTTCTGTCCAGTCGGCATCGGCTCGCCCCACCTGATTCGCCCAGCGGCCAGGCTGCCAGCCGAAGGTGCCCAGGTCGAAACCGGCATCGCGCACCTGCTTGAGTGTACCCGCGCAATGCCGGGCGAGCGAACGGCCGAGCCAGTCCGGGCCGAGCGCGAAGTTGAAGCTGGCGCCGGCGCCGTGTGCTTGCAAGAGTTCGGTCAAAACGGGCAAGGCGGAGCGTGCCCGGTAGCCGGGAACGTCGATTCTCAAGGCCAGTCGGGATTTCATGAGCGCGCGATCAGCCAGACGCCGAGAATGATGAAGCCGATGCCCAACAGCTTTTGCGCCCCCAGTGTTTCGCCGAACCAGGCCCAGGCGGCCAGGGCATTCAGCAGGTAGCCGATCGACAGCATCGGGTAGGCGACGCTGACCGGGACGCGCGACAAGGCCATGATCCAGATCACGAGGCTGATGACGTAGCAGGTCATGCCGCCGAGGATCGCCGGGTTGGCGGCGAGCTTCATGCCGACCGGCAGGGCGTTGTCCCAGTGGAACTCGAAGTGGCCGACGGCATTCGTGCCGGCCTTCAGCAGCAACTGGGCGACGGCGTTGAGGAAGACGCCGGCCAGCACCAGGGCGAGGCTGACCGCACTCATGCAGCGGCCTGCTCGATGATCAGCGCCGCCAGCACCAGGCGGCCTTCGGCGACGATGATGTTGTAGGTGCGGCAGGCGGCGGCGGTATCCATGATCTCGAAGCCGCGGCCGGCATCGATCAGCGGGCGGAGCAGCGCAGGCGCGGGGAAGCGTTGACGGGCGCCGGTGCCGATCAGCACGACATCGCAGGCGTACGCCGTCAGCGCGCCGAGGTGCTCGACCGTCAGGCTGGCGTAAGTCGCGGGGCCCCATTGCTCGTCGAGATGGTCGGGCATGAGCAGCAGGCTGCGCGTCAGCAACCGCCCATTGACGGCGACATGGCCGGCTGCGCAGGCGGTGACGACATTCCGGGCGCCGGGTTTGTCGGGATGCAGCTTCAAGAGTTTGCGGCAGGTCGGGTCATTCGGTAGGATTATACCTTTTCGACCCGACCGCTTCCCCGCGCCCACTGCCATGCAACCCGTCCTCAAATCCACCAAGCTTGCCAGCGTCTGCTACGACATCCGTGGTCCCGTGCTGGCGCGAGCTCGCCAGATGGAGGAGGAGGGGCATCGCGTCATCAAGCTGAACATCGGCAACCCGGCGGCGTTCGGCTTCGAGGCGCCCGAGGAAATCGTCGTCGACGTGATCCGCAACATCCGCGATGCGTCGGGCTATTCCGATTCGAAGGGGCTGTTCGCGCCGCGCAAGGCGGTGATGCATTACTGCCAGCAAAAGCGCATTGCGAATGTGGACATCGACGACATCACTCTCGGTAACGGCGTCTCCGAGCTGATCGTGATGGCCATGCAGGCCCTGCTCAACAACGGCGACGAAGTGCTCGTGCCCGCGCCCGACTACCCGCTGTGGACCGCGGCCGTGAGCCTGTCCGGCGGCACGCCGCGCCATTATCTCTGCGACGAGGGCGCCGGCTGGCTGCCCGACCTGGCCGACATCCGCGCCAAGATCACGCCGGCAACGCGCGCTATCGTCATCATCAATCCGAACAACCCGACCGGCGCGCTCTATCCGGACGACCTGCTCAAGGAGATCGTCGAGATCGCGCGCCAGCACGAGCTGATCGTCTTTGCCGACGAGATCTACGACAAGGTGCTCTATGACGGCCGCACGCATACCTCGCTGGCGAGTCTGGCCGACGACGTGCTGTTCGTCACCTTCAATGGCCTGTCGAAGAACTATCGTGCCTGCGGCTTCCGCGCCGGCTGGATGATCGTCTCCGGCGAGAAGCGCCATGCCTCCGACTACATCGAGGGGCTGGGCATCCTCGCCTCGATGCGCCTGTGCTCCAACGTGCCGGGCCAGCACGCGATCCAGACCGCGCTGGGCGGCTACCAGAGCATCGACGAGCTGGTCGCTCCGCAGGGCCGGCTCTGCAAGCAGCGCGACCTCGCGTACGAGATGCTCAACGCGATTCCCGGCGTCTCCTGCGTCAAGCCGAAGGCGGCGCTCTACTGCTTTCCGCGCCTCGACCCGAAGATTTACCCGATCGCCAACGACCAGCAGTTCATCCTTCAGCTGCTGGAGGCCGAGAAGGTCCTGCTGGTGCAGGGCAGCGGCTTCAACTGGCCGGCCCCCGACCACTTCCGCGTCGTGTTCCTGCCCAACGTCGATGATCTCGGCGAGGCGATCGGCCGCATCGCGCGCTTCTTGGAGCAATACCGCAAGCGTCACGCTGGCTAGTCTTTCCATTTCACCATTCTGTCAGGGTTGTTATGAAGCCAATTCAAGTTGGACTGCTGGGCATCGGCACGGTCGGTGGCGGCACATTTACCGTTCTTTCCCGCAACGAGGCCGAGATCACCCGCCGCGCCGGACGGCCGATCCGCATCGTGCAGGTCGCCGACAAGAACCTCGAACTCGCCCGGCAAGTCACTGGCGGCAAGGTGGCCATGACCGATGATGCCTTCGCGGTGGTCAGCAACCCGGACATCGACATCGTCGTCGAACTGATCGGCGGCTACGGCATCGCCAAGGAACTGGTGCTCAAGGCGATCGCGAACGGCAAGCACGTCGTCACGGCCAACAAGGCCCTGCTTGCGGTGCATGGCAACGAGATCTTCGCCGCCGCGCAGCAGCAGGGCGTGATGGTCGGTTTCGAGGCGGCCGTCGCCGGCGGCATCCCGATCATCAAGGCGTTGCGCGAGGGCCTCACCGCCAACCGCATCCAGTGGATCGCCGGCATCATCAACGGCACGACCAACTTCATCCTTTCCGAAATGCGCGACAAGGGCCTGAGCTTCGCCGCCGTGCTCAAGGAGGCGCAGCGGCTCGGCTATGCCGAGGCCGACCCGACCTTCGACGTCGAGGGCGTCGATGCCGCGCACAAGCTGACCATCATGGCGGCGATCGCCTTCGGCATCCCGATGCAGTTCGACAAGGCGCACATCGAGGGCATCAGCAAGCTCGAAGCGGCGGACATCAAGTATGCCGAACAACTGGGCTATCGCATCAAGTTGCTGGGCATCACCAAGCGGAGAAAATTGAATGGCGGGGCCGGCATCGAGCTGCGCGTGCACCCGACACTGATCCCGGCAAAGCGCCTGATCGCCAACGTCGAGGGTGCGATGAACGCGGTGCTGGTGCAGGGCGATGCGGTGGGTTCTTCGCTCTATTACGGCAAGGGCGCCGGCGCGGAACCGACCGCCTCGTCGGTGATCGCCGACCTCGTCGACATCACGCGCCTGAAAACCTCGGACCCGGAAAACCGTGTGCCGCATCTCGCCTTCCAACCGGATGCGGTGTCCGACCTGCCGATCCTGCCGATGGCCGAGGTCGAATGCGGCTATTACCTGCGCATGCGCGTCGAGGACCAGCCCGGCGTGCTGGCGGACATCACGCGCATCCTCGCCGACCAGCAGATCTCCATCGACGCGATGATCCAGCGCGAACCGGCCGAGGGCGAGCAGCAGACCGATATCATCATCCTGACGCACATCGCCCGCGAAGCCCAGGTCGATGCCGCCATCGCGAAGATCGAGGCGCTGCCGGTCGTCAGTGGCAAGCTGGTGCGCCTGCGCCTCGAAGAGCTGAACTAGGCGCTCTGCGCGGATGCTGGTCTGGCTCGGCAGCTGCGCTGTTCTCGCCTTCCTTGCGGCGCTGCTGGCGTGGCACGGCGCCGTCCCAAGCGGGGAGCAAGCCGGCTTCGCCGTCCTGCTGGCGCCGACTGTCCACATCTTCCTCGCGGCCGGCGCGTTGCCGCTGATCTGCGGCGCGATCATCCACTTCGTGCCGGTGCTGACGCGCAGCGGACCGCCGGCGACCGCGATCCGCCTGCTGCCGCTGGTCGTGCAACTCGCGGGGGTTACGACGCCGTTCGCCCTGGCGGGCAGCTTGCCGCAATGGAGTCTGCATGGGGCGGCAACGGCAGTTTCAATCGCAGCACTGATCCTGCTCTACTGGACGACGCGGCGACTGCGCGCGACGCTCGGCACGCCGCATCCCGGCGCGCGCTGGTACGGCGCGGCGCTGCTGTGCCTGTTCCTCGCTGTCAGTCTCGTGCCGGTCTGGATGGCGCTTCCCGAACTGCGGCCGGCCTTGCGGCTGTTCCATCTGCACCTCAACACGCTCGGCTTCATCGGTCTTGCCGCGCTCGGCACCTTGCCAGTGTTGCTGCCGACGACGCTGGGACGTCCGGAACCGGATGCCGGCAAACGCCTGCAGCGCGACTTGCCCATCGCGGCGGGCGGGTCAGTGCTGGTTGCGGCGGGAGCCGCCAGTTCGGCCTGGCTTGCGGTGGTCGGCGCCATGCTGCTGCTCTGGGTGATCGTGCGCAATCTGATCGCCTGGCAGCGCGCCTTCGGGTGGCGCGCAATAGTCGGCGCTGGCGGGTCGGCATCCCTTGCCGCAGCGACGCTGGGTTTGGCGTCGCTGATGCTGCAGGGGATCGTGCATGGCTTCGGCTGGGTCGAGGCACGCCCGTCCCTGGCGGCCTTCGTCGCGCTGTTCCTCCTGCCGCTGGTCACCGGCGCCCTGTCGCATCTGCTGCCGGTCTGGCGCCATCCGGGTGTCGCTTCCCCCCGGCGTGCCGCGCTGACGCAAGGTCTGGCTCGGGGCGGGCAGTGGCGTGCGCTGCTGTTTCTCGTGGGCGGTCTGCTGCTCGCGTTCGACCAGGCGGGCGGCATCTATCCGGTGGCGTTTGCACTGACGCTGTTCGCCGCCGCGCTCTTGCGGGCGTTCTGGCTGGACAGGGTAGGAGCCAACGACGATAATCCCCGCCCAATCCCGTAAGCCTTCATTTCCACCTCGATTCATGAAATACATATCGACGCGCGGCGCAATTACACAAGAGGCGCCGCAATCCTTCAGCGACATCCTGCTGGGCGGACTGGCGCCCGATGGCGGACTGTATCTGCCGGAAAGCTATCCGCAAGTCTCCGCCGCCGAACTCGCGGAATGGCGCGAGCTGCCGTATCACGCCCTTGCCCTGCGCATCCTGACCAAATACATCGACGACATCCCCGCCTGCGACCTCAAGGTGCTGGTCGATCGCACCTACACCGAGCACACCTACCGCTGGTGCCGTCCCGGCCGCGATGCGGCCGACATCACGCCGCTGACGACGCTGGCGCCTGGCTTCCACCTGCTCGAACTGTCGAACGGCCCGACGCTGGCCTTCAAGGACATGGCGATGCAGCTGCTCGGCAACCTGTTCGAGTACGTGCTGGCCAAGCGCGGCGAGACGATCAACATCCTGGCCGCGACCTCGGGCGACACCGGCTCGGCGGCCGAATACGCGATGCGCGGCAAGCAGGGCGTGCGCGTCTTCATGCTCTCGCCGCACGGCAAGATGTCGGCCTTCCAGCGCGCGCAGATGTATTCGCTGCAGGACGAGAACATCATCAACATCGCGATCCGCGGCATGTTCGACGACTGCCAGGACATCGTCAAGGCGGCGTTCAACGACGCGGCCTTCAAGGCGCAGTACAAGCTCGGCGCGGTGAATTCGATCAACTGGGCGCGCGTCGTCGCGCAGGTCGTCTATTACTTCAAGGGCTATTTCGCCGCCACGCAGTCGAACGACGAGCAAGTCGCCTTCTGCGTGCCGTCGGGCAACTTCGGCAACATCTGCGCGGGCCACATCGCCCGCATGATGGGCCTGCCCATTGCACGGCTCGTGCTGGCGACCAACGAGAACGACGTGCTCGACGAGTTCTTCCGCACCGGCGTCTATCGTCCGCGCGGCACGGCGGATACCTGGGTGACCTCGAGCCCGTCGATGGACATCTCCAAGGCTTCCAACTTCGAACGCTTCATCTTCGATCTGGTCGGCCGCGATCCCGCGGTCGTGCGCGAGCTGTGGAACAAGGTCGATGCCGGCGGCAGCTTCGACCTGCGCGGCACGCCCTACATGGAAAAATTGCCCGGCTTCGGCTTCGTGTCAGGCAAGAGCACGCATGCGGATCGCCTGGCGACGATCCGCGACGTCTGGCAGCAGCATCGGGTGATGATCGACACGCACACGGCGGATGCCGTCAAGGTGGCGCGCGAACACCTGCTGGCTGGTGTTCCGATGGTGGTACTGGAAACCGCGCAGCCGGTGAAGTTCGCCGAGACGATTCAAGAAGCGCTCGGCCGCGAACCGGGGCGGCCGCGGGAACTGGAAGGCATCGAGGATTTGCCGCAGCGCGTCATCGTCATGGACGCGGATGCCGATGGCGTGAAAGCCCTGGTGGCGCGAATTTGCGTACCCGGCGGCTAGAGGTAGATCACCGCCGGAAAGACGGTTACCGCGAGGACGAGTACCAGCCACTCGAGATTGTGACGGGCGAGGAAGCCGGTGAAGTGCAGCACCAGAATCGTGATCGCAACGATGTAGTAGAGAATGAAAAGCATCAGCGAATCTCCTGCTGCTCCGCAGCGGAATGGCGCACGGTGGGCGCGATTATAGGCATAAAGCGTTGCGACGGCCGTCCCATGCGGGTCTCGAAGAAAAAAGTTTGCCGGTTTTGCGCGAAACCCCTTGACGCCAAGGCCGAATATCCAGTTAGAATCGTCTCGGCAATTTAGCCTTCCAACTTGAGGAGCAATTCAATATGAACAAAGGGGATCTCGTCGAAGTCGCCGCCAAGGAAGCCGACATCAGCAAGGCCGCGGCCGGCAAGGCGCTGGATGCGATGATCGATGCCGTCGTCAAGTCGGTGGCCAAGGGCAATGCCGTGACGCTGGTTGGCTTCGGTACGTTCAAGGCCGCCAAGCGCGCCGCGCGTACGGGCGTCAACCCCAAGACGGGCGAAAAGCTGAAGATTGCCGCCACCACCGTGCCGCGCTTCACCGCCGGCGCCGGCTTCAGGGCCGCCGTCGCGGGCAAGAAAAAGGCCGCCAAGAAATAAGACGGATCTGGTTTGTAGCGATGGGGGTACGGCATGCCGTACCCCTTGTTTTTTCATACGGGAAAACGGGCAGACACGAGAGGCATCCCACAATGCCACGGGATGCCGCAACGGAGGGTCACGCTAGAATGCGCGCTTTTCCCGGCGTAACCGTCATGACTGTCCGCACTCGTTTCGCACCCAGCCCGACCGGCTATCTTCACATCGGCGGCGCGCGCACCGCGCTGTTCGCCTGGGCCTATGCACGCCACCACGGCGGACAGTTCATTCTGCGCATCGAGGACACCGACATCGCGCGCTCGACGCCCGAGGCGGTGCAGGCGATCATCGACGGCATGCGCTGGCTCGGCCTCGCGCACGACGAAGGCCCGTTCTACCAGATGCAGCGCATGGTCCGCTACAAGGAAGTGATCCAGCAGATGCTCGCCGCGGGCACCGCCTACCACTGCTATACCTCGAAGGAAGAGCTCGATGCCATGCGCGCCGCGCAGGAAGCGAGGAAGGAAAAGCCACGCTACGACGGTCGCTGGCGCCCCGAGTCAAACAAGACCTTGCCGGCGCCGCCCTCCGGCGTGCAGCCGGTGGTGCGCTTCCGCAATCCGGCCGACGGCGTCGTCGCCTGGGACGACCAGGTCAAGGGCCGCATCGAGATCGCCAATGCCGAACTCGACGACTTCATCATCGCGCGCGCCGACGGCACGCCGACCTACAACTTCTGCGTCGTCGTCGACGACTGGGACATGCGCATCACCCACGTCATTCGCGGCGACGACCACATCAACAACACGCCGCGCCAGATCAACCTGCTGCAGGCGCTCGGCGCGCCGGTGCCGCGCTACGGCCACCTGTCGATGATCCTCGGCGACGACGGCACCAAGCTCTCCAAGCGCCACGGGGCGGTGTCGGTCATGCAGTACGATGAGGACGGCTACCTGCCCGAGGCGGTGCTCAACTACCTCGCGCGGCTCGGCTGGTCGCACGGCGACGACGAAATCTTTTCGATGCAGCAGTTCGTCGCGTGGTTCGATCTGGATCACATCACTTCGTCGGCGGCGCAGTTCAACACCGAGAAGCTCAACTGGCTCAATGCCCACTACATCAGGCAGGCCGACGATGCGCGGCTCGGCGGCGAGATCGTGCGCCGCCTGGCGCGCCAAGGCGTAACGGAGACGGCCTTCCCCGATCCCGCCGCAATCGCGGCGCTCTACAAGGATCGCGTGCAGAACCTCAACGAACTCGCCGATGCGGCCCATCCGTTCTACGTGGCTCCGCATCCTTCTGCGGAATTGGCGGCACGGCACCTGACCGACAGCGCGAAAACCGCGCTGGCCGACCTGAGATGCCGTCTCGCCAGCGCCGACTTTTCAACGGAAGCGTTGGCCAAGACGCTGAAGGAAACGCTGGCCGCCACCGGGCTCAAGATGCCGCAGGTGGCGATTCCCCTGCGCGTCGTATTGCTCGGTCAGCCGCAAAGCCCGGCCATCGACCGCGTGCTCGCGGTGATGGGCCGGGATGAAGTGCTCCGGCGACTGGATGCGCTGATCGCCTAGTCGCCTTAGTCGCGGGTGAGCGTGCCGTTCTCGATGCGCACGCGCTCGCCGACCTGCCAGCCGGGCACCATGTCCAGCATCACCGAGCGGGTGGCGCCGTCGTTCATGCGCACGAGGACTTCGTAGCGCGTGCTCTTGCGCTGCGACTTCTCGAGTTGATGGCCGGCATAGGCGCCGCCCGCCGCGCCGGCGACCGTGGCGATCTTCTTGCCCGTGCCGCCACCGATCTGGCTGCCGACGATCGCGCCGACCACGCCGCCGGCAACGGCGCCCAGGCCGCTGGCTTCGCCCGGCTGGGCGATTTCGCGGATTTGCTCGACCACCCCGCAGTTATGGCATACCGGGGCGGGCGCGGCTGCTGGCGGGAGTGCGGCCTGCGCCACTTCGACGGGGGCGGGCTGTGCGGCCGGTGCCGGCTTGGGGGCGGCCTTGACGACCGGCTTCGGCGTGCCCTGTTCGACCGGCTTGGCGGCGGTTGCAGGTTTGGGTTCGGAAGTCGGCGCTGGCGAGACGGCAGGGGCCGTGGCTATGGCAGCCGCTTCGCCCGGGGCGGCCTTGCCGGTCGGCAGCCAGCCGGCCATCGCGGCGATGCCGGCGAGCGAAAAAATCGTCACGGCCACGGCGGCGGTCGCGACCAGGGGGTGGATGCGCTGGGCATTGGGGGTATTGGCGTTCATGTTGTCCTCCGTCGGTGGGTTGTCACATCGATCAACGCGCGACGTGCCAGAGTGTAGACGTGAGTAACAGCCGGTTACAAAATTCCCTTCCAGGCAAAGCGTGCAGGATCGACGGCGGCCGCCAGTTCGTTCTCGACCGGCAGAGGATCGCCGGTGATCTGGCTGGCGAGCAGTTCGCCCATCAGCGGGGCCCAGACGAAACCGCGCGCGCCGTAACCGCTGGCGACATGCAGGCCGCGCCAGCGCGGCCATTCGACGTGAGCGGGCGGGCGCGGCTCGCAGGACGGCAGCGGCAAAGCTCCGACCATCGGCAACTTGTCGGGGGAAACCGGGCGCAGGCCAACGCGTCCCGTCAGTGTTTCGGGAGTGCATCGTCCGTCCCATCCCGGCAGCATCGCGGCCAGGCGGTTCAGGTTGGAGGCATGATCCTCCAGCGTGGTCGTCAGTTCCCTGTCGCGCTGGAAGGTGGCGCCGAGGCCGGCGAAACCGTCGTGCGGCGGCGCGAGGTAGCCTTCCCGACAGACCACGCTGCGCGGCCCCCCGGCGAGCAGCTCGGCAGGCAGATGCGTGACCTGGCCGCGGAAACAGCGCAAGGGCAGGTGGGCCGACTGCTGCAGGCTGCGCAGGCCGTGCGCATGGGCGAGAATCACCGTATCGGCGCAGTCGTGGCAAGTACCGTCCGGGCCGATGAGCTTCCAGCGCCCGTCGGCGTCCTCCAGCGCGGCGATGTCGCTGCCGAAGCGGCATTCGAGTCCCGGACCGGCGACGTCGCGCAAGGCGGCGGCGAACGAGACGGGCGACAACCAGCCGGCCTGCGGAAACCACCAGCCGGCACCCGCCACCCGCGCACCAACGAGGTTCTCGGCGGTATCGGCGGCAATGAATTGCACGAAATCATCCGGCAGCAACTGGTCGCGGACGATGGCGGACTGCTTGCGGGCATGGTCGGCATCGCGGGCGATCTGGAACACCCCGCAGGGCTGCCAGTCGACCGGATGGCCCGCGCCTGCCAACTCCTGCAACTTGCGCAGGACGTAGAAAAACGCCTCCTGATTGAGGCGCGACAGGCGCGTCGGGTCGACGGCCAGCACGGGCAGCAAAATGGCCTGGCGGTTGCCCGAGGTTTCCGCGGCCAGGCGGTCGCGCCGCTCGAAGAGCGTCACCTCGCAGCCACGTGCGGCCAGGCGCTCCGCGCAGGCGATGCCGGCGATGCCGCCCCCGATCACGGCAATGCGTCCGGGTGACGGCGCT
This sequence comes from uncultured Methyloversatilis sp., assembly GCA_964586275.1. Classification (GTDB taxonomy): domain Bacteria; phylum Pseudomonadota; class Gammaproteobacteria; order Burkholderiales; family Rhodocyclaceae; genus Sulfuricystis. Next base: position 20,894 of record CAZPIE010000003.1, read on the forward strand.
GACGCGGGTGCGAGTGCGTTGCCGGGATGTTTAGCCACCAGCATCTCGCGCTTGAAACCGTAACCGGGACGGCGTTCGACGCGAAAGTCGGCGCTGGCGAGACGGCGCCGCAGTTCTCCCGAGATGGTCCAGGTGGACAGTGTCGCCCCCGGCGCAGCCAGCCAGGCGAGATGGTCGATCAGTTCCTGCGACCACATCTCCGGATTTTTCGCGGGCGCGAAACCGTCGAGATAGAAGGCATCGAAGCGGCCTTCGATGCTCCCGGCGGCGGAGCGGACGTCGCCGAAGACCAGCGTCAGGCTGATCCGGCCGGTTTCGAAATGCAGGCGATGGAAACCGGACACCGGGCTTGGCCAGGCAGTGCGCAACTGCGTGGCGAGCTCGGCCAAGTCGTCTTGCTCGGGCAGTTGCAGGTGCCAGCGGGCCAGGTCGGCAAGCCGGAAAGGATGTTTCTCGATGGAGAAATAATGCAGCTGGCGCGGACGCCGGGGATCGGCGCGCCAGGCCTGCCAGGTGGCGAGGAAATTGTTGCCGAGACCGAAGCCGGTTTCGAGGATGGCGAAGCGCTCACGCTTTTTCCAGCGCGCCTGCTCGCCGAGCAGGTCGTTGCCGCCGAGGAAGACATGACGGGCATGGGCGAGCGGGTCGCCGACGCCGTGATAGACATCGTCGTAGTCGGGGGAGTAGGGGTTGCCCGCCCCGGCGAAGGCGAGCTCGGCCGGGATGATTGGCACGAGGAAACCTCTCAAGAAACACGAAGGGCCGCCCCGATGGTTTCTTGGCCCCTCGAGGGGAGAAACGAGCGAAGCGAGTTTTTCGGGGCGGGATTATTCCGGACGCATTTGGGGGAAAAGAATGACGTCGCGAATGCTTGGCGAGTTGGTCAGCAGCATCACCAGCCGGTCGATGCCGATGCCGCAGCCGCCGGTCGGCGGCAGGCCGAATTCGAGCGCGCGGATGTAGTCGGCGTCGTAGTACATCGCCTCCTCGTCGCCGGCATCCTTCGCTTTCGCCTGCTCCTGGAAGCGCGCGGCCTGATCCTCGGGATCGTTCAACTCGGAGAAGCCGTTGGCGATCTCGCGGCCGACGATGAACAGCTCGAAGCGCTCGGCGACATCAGGATTCGAGCTCGAGCGCCGCGCCAGCGGCGAGACTTCGGTCGGGTAGTCGATGATGTAGGTCGGCTCCCACAGCTCGGCTTCGGTGGTTTCCTCGAACAGCTGCATCTGCAGCGTGCCGAGGCCGGCGAGCGGCTTGACCTCGACCTTGAGGTCGGCGAGCTTCCGGCGCACCCAGCCGGCATCGCCGAGCATCGACAGGCTGTAGCCGGGATGGTGGTAGTGGATCGCCTCGGCGATGGTCATGCGGCGGAAAGGCTTGGACAGGTCGAGCGTGCGGCCCTGGTAGTCGAACACCTCGGTGCCGAGCGCCTCGCGCGCGGCCTGGCGGATCAGGCCCTCGGTGAAGTCCATCAGGCTCCGGTAGTCCGCGTAGGCCTCGTAGAACTCCATCATCGTGAATTCGGGGTTGTGGCGCGGCGACAGTCCTTCGTTGCGGAAGTTGCGGTTCACCTCGAAGACCTTCTCGAAGCCGCCGACGACGAGGCGCTTGAGGTAGAGCTCCGGCGCGATGCGCAGGAACAATTCCATGTCGAGCGCGTTGTGGTGCGTGCTGAAAGGCTTGGCCGCGGCGCCGCCGGGGATCGGGTGCATCATCGGCGTCTCGACTTCGAGGAAGCCGTGGTGCGTCATGTAGTTGCGGATCGACTGGATCATGCGGGAGCGCGCGACGAAGGTGAAGCGCGACTCCTCGTTGGTGATCAGGTCGAGGTAACGCTGGCGGTACTTCCGCTCGATGTCGGTGAGGCCGTGGAATTTTTCCGGCAGCGGGCGCAGGCATTTCGACAGCAGGCGGATTTCCGAACACTGGACGGTCAGTTCGCCGGTCTTGGTCTTCATCAGCGTGCCGGTCGCGCCGACGATGTCGCCGAGGTCCCACTTCTTGAAGTCGTCATACACGGCTGCGCCGACGTTGTCCCGGGTCACGTAGAACTGGATGCGGCCGGAGAGGTCCTGGATGGTGATGAAGCTGGCCTTGCCCATCACGCGCTTGAGCATGATGCGGCCGGCGACCGTCGCCGCGATCGGCAGCGCCTCGAGTTCTTCCCTGGTTTTCTCGCCATACAACTCATCGAGGCGCGCGGCGAGGTTCTCGCGGCGGAAGTCGTTCGGGTAGGCGCGGCCTGTGGCGCGCCAGGCCTGCAACTTGGCGCGGCGCTCGGCGATGATGTGGTTTTCGTCGACGGGGAGGGGGATGTTGTCGGTCATGATGGGTCTTCAGTAAAAACGATGAACGGTGAGGCCGAGCGCTTCGGCGGCGTCGGCCTGAAGCTTGTCTGCGGTAGCGAAGTCGCTAGCCCCGATTTCCCGCGCAATGGCCAGGTGCAGGGCATCCAGGGTACGCAATGGGATGTGGGGAAAACGGCCGATCAGGTGATAGGCGGCGGTGAAACTCTCGTCGCCAAAATCGCCGATGCGCAGCGCGCCGTCCTGGATATCGGCGGCGAGTTCCGCGTTTACGCGGTTCTCGCGCAAGGCGTCGATTTCCCGGTTGCGGCGCTTGCGCGCCACCGCGCAACGCATTTCGACGACGGTCAGACGGCTGATGGCCATCGCTCCTTGCGAGAGCAGCAGTTCGAACTCGGCGCTGAACGGCTCCTCCAGATAGCGCTTGACCAGTGCGCTGGTGTCCGCGTAGATCATCAGAAGCGTTCTTCGCGATCCGCGATGATGGATTGGGAAAGCGGCGGATCGAGCGGCTTCTGGCTGGCACGGAAAGCCGCCAGCGAACGGAATTTCGGCTTGGCCGGCGTAATCGGCAGGATGCGCGCCACGGGCTTTCCGCGGCGCGTCACGACGACCTCGTCGTTGTCGGCGAACAGTTGCTCGGGATGGGACAATCCTTCGCGCGCCTCGCGGATGGTGATGGTTTTCATGGCGACTCCAGTGCGTGTCACAACCGTGCGAAGTGTGACACATTTGTTGCCGTCCCGCCAGCGCCGACTGTCTACACGCCCTGCTTCAGGCTGGCTTCGATGAAGGCGTCGAGGTCGCCGTCGAGCACCTTCTGGGTGTTGGAGATCTCGACGTTGGTGCGCAGATCCTTGATGCGGCTCTGGTCGAGCACGTAGCTGCGGATCTGGTGGCCCCAGCCGACGTCGGTCTTGCCGGCTTCGAGCTTGTCGGCTTCGGCCTTGCGTTTCTGCATCTCGAGTTCGTAGAGGCGCGACTTCAGCATCGCCATCGCCTCGGCCTTGTTGCGGTGCTGCGAACGGTCGTTCTGGCACTGCACGACGATGCCGGTGGGTGTGTGGGTGATGCGGATCGCCGAGTCGGTCTTGTTGATGTGCTGGCCGCCGGCGCCGGAGGCGCGGAAGGTGTCGATGCGCAGGTCGGCCGGATTGATCTCGACCTCGATGCTGTCGTCGATCTCGGGATAGACGTAGAGGCTGGCGAAGCTGGTGTGGCGACCGCCCGACGAATCGAACGGCGACTTGCGCACCAAGCGGTGCACGCCCGTCTCGGTGCGCAGGAAGCCGTAGGCGTAATCGCCCTCGACCTTCAGGCTCGCGCTGCGGATGCCGGCGACATCGCCGTCGGTCTGTTCGAGGATTTCGGTTTTGAACCCCTTGCGCTCGCAGTACTTGAGGTACTGGCGCAGCAGCATCGACGCCCAGTCGCAGGCTTCGGTGCCGCCCGCGCCGGCCTGGATGTCGATGAAGCAGTTGTTCGGGTCGGCCGGGTTGGCGAACATGCGGCGGAATTCGAGGTCGGCCACCTTGGCCTCGACGCCGGCCAGGTCGCCTTCGACGGCAACCAGCGTGTCCTCGTCGTTCTCTTCCTTCGCCATCTCGAACAGTTCGCGCGCATCGGTCAGCGAACTCTTCACGCCTTCCAGCGTCATGACAACGGCTTCGAGGGATTTCTTTTCCTTGCCCAGGCTCTGGGCGCGCTCGGCATCGTCCCAGATGCCGGGGTCTTCCATCAGCCGATTGATCTCGGCGAGTTTCTCCGACTTCGCAGCGAAGTCAAAGATACCTCCGGAGTTGATCGCCGCGCGCTTCGAGGTCGGCGATGTGGTGGGCGATGGCGTTGAGGCGTTCGGCTTCCATGACGTTTGACGACTCCAAATGGCCGGATTATAGCCATCCGGATCAGTGAATCTCCCGTGTCTCCAGGAAAGCTATATCGGGATGGCGCTCCTGCGCCATCTGGAGATTGACGCGGTTCGGCGCCAGATAAACGTAGTCGCCCGCGCCATCGAGGGCGAGATTCGCGCCGGCGCGATCCTCCAGCGCCTTGAGCGCGAGATCGGAACCGCGCAGCCAGCGCGCGGTGGCGACATTCACCGGCTCGAAGAAGCAATCGACACCGTATTCGAATTCCAGCCGATGGGCGACCACGTCGAACTGCAGCAGGCCGACCGCGCCGAGAATCAGGTCGTTCGACCCCAGCGGCTTGAAGAGCTGGGTCGCGCCTTCCTCGGCGAGCTGCTGCAGGCCTTTTTGCAGCTGCTTCATTTTCATCGGGTTGCGAATCTGCGCGCGGCGGAAGTGCTCCGGCGCAAAGCAGGGGATGCCGGTGAACTTGAGGTCCTCGCCCTCGGTGAAGCTGTCGCCGAGCACCACCGTGCCGTGGTTGGGAATGCCGAGGATGTCGCCGGGCCAGGCCTCGTCGGTCGTGCTTCTGTCCTGCGCCATGAAGGTGATCGCGTTGTTCACCGTCAGCGTCTTGCCGGTGGAGAGTTGCTTGAGCTTGATGCCGCGCGTGTAGTGGCCGGAACAGACGCGCACGAAGGCAATGCGGTCGCGGTGCTTCGGATCCATGTTGGCCTGGATCTTGAACACGAAGCCGGAGAACTTGGGTTCCAGCGGCTCGACCTGCCGCGATGTCGAGGGACGGTGCTGGGGTGCGGGCGAAAGGTCGACGATCGCGTCGAGCAGCGACTGCACGCCGAAGTTGTTGATCGCCGAACCGAAAAAGACGGGTGTTTGTTTTCCGGCCAGGTAGGCGTCCTTGTCGAAAGTGTGCGAGGCGCCTTTCACGAGTTCCACTTCGGCGCGCAGTTCGTCCGCCTGGTAGCCGAGCAGCGCGTCGAGTTCGGAATTATCCAGCCGCTCGATGGTGCGCGAGGTCCCTTTCTCCGCCTGCGGGTCGAAGAAATACACGCAGTCGTCGTAGAGGTCATAGACGCCGCGAAAGCTCTTGCCCATGCCGATCGGCCAGGTCATCGGCGCGCACTGGATCTTCAGCACGTCCTCGATCTCGTCGAGCAGGTCGATCGGCGCGCGGCCTTCGCGGTCGAGCTTGTTGATGAAGGTGATGATCGGCGTGGCGCGCAGGCGGCAGACGTTCAAGAGCTTGATGGTCTGCGCCTCGACGCCGTTGACCGAGTCGATCACCATGGTCGCCGAGTCGACGGCGGTCAGCGTGCGGTAGGTGTCTTCGGAAAAATCCTCGTGGCCCGGCGTGTCGAGCAGGTTCACCATGTGGTCGCGGTAGGGGAACTGCATCACCGACGACGTCACCGAGATGCCGCGCTGCTTCTCCAGTTCCATCCAGTCCGAGGTGGCGTGGCGCGCGGCCTTGCGCGCGCGGACTTCGCCGGCGACCTGGATCGCGCCGCCGAACCAGAGCAGCTTCTCGGTCAGCGTGGTCTTGCCCGCGTCCGGGTGGGAGATGATGGCGAAGGTGCGGCGGCGGGCGATTTCGTGGGCGAGCTTGGACATGGCGGTGGAGAAAAGCGAAAAGCGCGCCGATTATATGGCCCGCCATCCCCCAGCCCCTTCCTCGCGGAAGGGGAGACTTGGTGCGCTACGCGCTGGTAGAAAGTCGGCGCTGGCGGGACGGCAGCGCCGATTATTTTTGGCGGGCGAGGAAGCGCCGGACCGCGTCGAGGTGCTCGGGTTCGTTGTGGCACATGCCCTGGAGGTCGTCGAAACGGGAGTGCCTGGCCGGTTGCGTCACCCGAGCAGCTTGGCCGTATGGCGGGCCAGCATCCATTCCTCGTTGGTCGGCAGCACCAGCGCGGCGACGCGGCTGGTCGGGCTGCTGATGCATGCGGCCTTGCCGGCGTTGGCCGTGGCGTCGAACTCGAGGCCCAGCCAGCCGAGCTGCCGGCAGACCCTCTCGCGCACCGGCGCGGCATGTTCGCCGATGCCGCCGGTGAATACCAGTGCGTCGAGTCCGCCGAGCGCGGCGGCGAGCGAGCCGATCTCGCGCACGATGCGGTAGCAGAACAGGTCCACGGCTTCCTTCGCCTCGGGCTGGTCGGAGGCCAGCAGCACGCGCATGTCGGACGAGATGCCCGAGACGCCGAGCAGGCCGGATTCCTTGTAGAGCAGGTGGGTCAGCGCCTTGACGTCCATGCCGGCGTAGTCCATCAGGTAGAGCAGCACGCCGGGATCGAGCGCACCGGTGCGCGTGCCCATCATCAGTCCTTCGACGGCGGTGAAGCCCATCGTCGTCACCTGGCTCTTGCGACCGACCATGCCGCACATCGAAGCACCGTTGCCGAGATGCGCGACGATCACCCGGCCGTTCGCGCGCTCGGCATCAAGATGCTGCGGCAGCACGGCGGCGATGAACTCATAGGACAGGCCATGGAAGCCGTAGCGCCGCACGCCCTGCGCGGTGATGCGGCGCGGCAGGGCGAACAGTTGCGCGATGGGCGGCTGCGAGCGGTGGAAGGCGGTGTCGAAGCAGGCGATCTGGGGCACACCGGGCAGGGCGGCGCGCATCGCCGCGATGCCGGCGAGGTTGTGCGGCTGGTGCAGCGGCGCGAGCGGGATGAATTCCTTGAGGCGGGCGAGATGCGCATCGTCGATCAGGATCGGTTGCGAGTAGCGCTCGCCGCCATGCACGACGCGATGGCCGACGGCGACGATGGTCCAGCCGCTGGCGCGTTCCGCCACCCACTGCAGTAGCCGCCCGATCGCGGCATCGTGCGCCCCTTCCGCGTTGCCGACCTCCATCTGGCCGACCAGTTCGGGGTTTTCCGGGATGGGTGCGTCGCGCTTGAATAAGGCGAACTTGATCGAGGACGAGCCCGCGTTGACGGTCAGCAGTGCGTCGGCCATGCCATCGTCACCTGTGGGTGTCGCGCTTGCAATGCGCCATGACGACGGCGATGGCGGTCGAGGCGGTGCGCGTCTGCGCCGAGTCGGCGCGACTGGTCAGCACGATCGGCACGCGCGCGCCGAGCACGATGCCGGCGGAGAGCGCGTCGGCGAGATATTCGAGCTGCTTGGCGAGCATGTTGCCCGATTCGATGTCCGGCACGAGCAGGATGTCGGCCTGACCGGCGACGGCCGACTTGATGCCCTTGGTGCGCGCGGCGACGACGGAGATCGCGTTGTCGAAGGCGAGCGGACCGTCGAGCAGGCCGCCCTTGATCTGGCCGCGGTCGGCCATCTTGCAGAGTGCGGCGGCGTCGAGCGTGGCCGGCATCTTGGCATTCACCGTTTCGACGGCGGCGAGGAGCGCGACCTTCGGTTCGGCGATCTTCAGCATGCGGGCGAGGTCGATGGCGTTCTGCACGATGTCGACCTTGGTGGTCAGGTCGGGCGCCACGTTGACGGCGGCATCGGTGATCAGCAGCGGGCGCGGGTAGGTCGGCACGTCCATCAGGAACACATGGCTGATGCGCCGCGCGGTGCGCAGGCCGGTGGCCTTGTCGACGACCTCGCTCATCAGTTCGTCGGTGTGCAGGCTGCCTTTCATGAGGGCTTCGACGAGGCCTTCGCGCGCCAGCGCGACGCCCGATTCGGCGGCGGCGTGGCTGTGCGGCACGTCGAGGAACTGGCAGCCGTAGAGGTTCAGGCCCATTTCCTCGGCGAGCTTGCGGATCTTGTCTTCCGGGCCGACCAGCGTCGGGTCGATCAGGCCGCGGTCGCGGGCCTGCAGCGCGCCTTTCAGGGATTCGGCATCGCAGGGGTGGATCACCGCCATCGGGATCGGTGTCAGGCCCGCCGTGATTTCGAGCAGGTGTTCGTAGCGCGCGGTCTTGGTCGTCGAGAGCTTGATTTCGGGCAACGTCACCTTGGCGCGCTTGATCTTCTCGATCGGGGCGATGACCTCGGCGGTACCGTGGATCACCTGTTCGCCGTCCTGGTTCTTGCAATGGCAATCGAAGATGATGTGGTCGTTGTGGTCGAACTTGCGCTTGCAGGTGACGGTGACCGTCAGCGTGTCGCCGATGCGCACGCTGCGGTCGAAGTGCAGGCTCTGGTTGACATAGACGGTGCCGGGGCCGGGAAACTGCGTGCCGAGGATGTTCGAGAACAGCATGCCGCCCCACATGCCGTGGCCGACGACTTCGCGGAACTGCGACGAGCGCGCGTATTCGGGGTCGACGTGGGTCGGGTTCATGTCGCCGGAGATGATCGCGAACATCTGGATGTCTTCGGGTCGCAGCGTGCGCGTCAGGCTGGCGCTGTCGCCGACCTGGATTTCGTCGTAGGTGCGGTTTTCGATCGTGTCGACGCCGATGTATTCAGAGCTCATGGGGGTATCCCGCGGTTGTTTGCGCGGGTTCCATTTTCACCCACTGTTTGGTGCGATGCAACATCGAATGGGGTCTTGTCGATAGAACAAACCCAGTTGCTTGTAAACCGCCGGATATTCGGCGTGCAGGAGTTCGGGCGCCTCGAAGAACACCTCGCTGGCGACAGCGAAGAATTCGCTGGGATGTTCGGCGGCATAGGGATCGATCTCCGTCTCCTCGCCGGCATCCACTCGGCGTTGGAAATCCGCGTAGGCCGCCGAAAATGCGGCAGTCCAGTCCTCCCGGTTCATTTCGGCATGCAGCGCGGGCATGCCATCCACACCGCCGTTGCTCATGTCGAGCTTGTGGGCGAATTCGTGGATGACGATGCTGACGTCGCCGATCTCGTCCAGGTTCGGAAACCACGACAGCAGCACCGGGCCGCCTTCCCAGGCCTCGCCGAGCACCGGGTCGTCGTATTCATGGACGATGCCATCTTCATCGACGATCCGGCGCGGGATCACGAAGTCGCCGGGATAGACGACGATGCCGACCCAGCCGCGATACCAGTCGAGGCCGAGGTTGAGGATCGGCAGGCAGGCCTGCAGGGCGATGGAGAGCTGGATCGGCGCCGTCAGCTGCAGGCCCGGCGCGGCGCTCCATTCCTTTTCGGCGATGAAGGCGCGGGCGAGTTCGCGCAGACGCTGGCGTTCCTCGTCAGTCAGCCGGTCGAGGAAGGGCAGGCAGTATTCGGCGTCCTGCCACTGGGCCGTGGTGATTTCGAGCCGGTCGGCGGCCCGTTGCCGCCGCCAGTTGCGCCAGGCGCCGAGCATGATGCCGTCCTAAATGTTGGCGGCGTGCCGGCCGTGCCGTCCCGCCAGCGCCGACTTTCGCTTACTCGACCTTGGCCTTGGCGCGCAGGTCGAGGATGTGCTTTTCGACGGCCATCTGGCGCATACGCTGGACGATCTGCGGCTTGACCTCGTCGAAGTTGGGCGCCTTCAGTTCGCGCACGTCGTCGAGCTGGATGACGTGCCAGCCGAAGCTGCTCTGCACCGGCGCTTCGGTGTACTTGCCCTTGGCCAGCTTGGCCATCGCCTCGGCGAAGGGCGGTACATAGCTCGCCTTGTTGGCCCAGCCGAGTTCGCCGCCCTTGTCCTTGGAGCCCGGATCCTTCGAGGCCTTGGCAAGTTCCTCGAACTTCTCGCCCTTTTTCAGCTTCGCGATGATGTCCTTGGCTTCATCCTCTTTCTCGACGAGGATGTGGCGCGCCTTGTACTCCTTGTCGCCGAGCGCCCCCTTCAGGTTGTCATACTCCTTTTTGACATCCTCGTCGCCGATCTTGACGCCGCGGGCGAACTCGTTGAGGTAGGCGCCGATCAGCACGCCCTGGCGCGCCAGCTCGACCTGGGCCTGGACATCGGACTTCTTGTCGATGCCCTTGGCGACGGCGGCCTGCGCGAGGACCTCGCGGCGCACCAGTTCCTCCTTGACGGCGGCTTCGAGCTCGGGGGTCTTGGCCTGGCCCTGCGCCAGCTGGTTGGCCATCAGGACTTCCGCGCGATTGGCGGGAATGGCCTTGCCATTGACCTTGGCAACCTGGGCATGGGCGAAGGCGGGGGCAGTGGCGAGGGCGAGCAGCGACAGGGAAATCAGGGCAGGTTTCATGGGCTTTCCGGAAATGAGGTTAGGGTTTGATCTCGTCGGGGGTCCTGGCGGTAATGCTGAGCGCATGGATGCGCTGCTGCGCCAGATCGCCGATGGCATCATACACCAGGCGGTGGCGCTGCATGGTCGAGAGGCCGGCGAAACGCGGGGTGACGATGCGCACGGCGTAATGGCCGCCTTCCTTCGCGCCGGCATGCCCGGCATGCTGGGCGCTGTCGTCACGGATCTCGAGCTGGCTGGGCTCCAGCGCGGCGAGGCGGGCGCGGATCAGTTCGACCGTGCTCATAGCGATACCTTCTTGAAGGGTTTGACGACTACATTGGCATAGACGCCGGCGGCGACATAGGGGTCGGCGTCCGCCCAGGCCTGCGCATCGGCCAGGGAGGGGAATTCGGCGACGATCAGGCTGCCGCTGAAGCCGGCCGGGCCGGGATCCGGGCTGTCGATGGCCGGGCAGGGGCCGGCCAGGACCAGCCGGCCGGCGGCAGCCAGTGCCTGCAGGCGTTCGAGATGGGCGGGGCGGGCGGCAAGTCGCTTGTCTAGCGTGCCGGGGTTGTCGCTACCCTGGATCATGTAGAGCATTACGAAGTTTCCTTTTCAAGGCCGACCGGCGTTTAACGTGGAACGCCTTACGTGCCGACCGCCACCCTTGGCGTTTCATTGACCGGGGGTGGCCCGAGGTCGGCGATGCGGCGTTTAACCGAAATACTCCTGCAGACCATCGCCGGTGAGTTTTTCTGTTGCTCGGGATAAATAATATATGACGAAAATCATCATCGCCGTTGACGGTATTGCTATGAATGGATAACTGAGCAAGGTGAGTCGGCCAAGCTCTTCGTTGAATGCGGGTGTTCCAGCTGGGCTGACGACTATGTAGGTGGCCAGGAAGTAATTCATGACCGATGAAAAAAAGAAGGTTCCGCTCAACATCCATGTCGCATGCATCAGGCGGGTTTCGAATGCCTGGGTTGCTCCATGACTTTCCAGCCTTTCCTGCAAGCGTGCCAGATCGATAATGGACGGATTGAGCAAAAGGGTCTTGACCAGCGGATAGCGCGTATAGGTCGAGCCCAATACGGCCAGGCCGATCAGGCCGGGAACGGCGGCTTCCTTGACGGCCAGCCAGCGATTATCGAGTTCCAGCAGTCCGATACCGCCGGTCAGCAGCGTGCTGACGATACCCAGTACAGCGAAGACATTGATCTTCCGGCGCTTCCAGAAGTCGCGAATCCCCCAGCCAAGCGGAAAACTTAACGCCAGCAGCAAAGCGTTCGCCGGGCCCAGGTCTGTCGGGTCCGACAGCTTCATAAGTATCAGCGCGGGAATGATCAGGGTGATCGTCAGCTCAACCAAGGGGTTTGATTTAGCAGTATTCGCCATGTTATTCGGATCGAATCACTTCGCAGGAGGGGCGGCACTGAACGGAGCGGCCGCCGGTCGGCAAACGGGGGATTACAACGGGGAAGGCAGTTTACCCGGCTCGAAAGTCAGGGAGGCCGAGTTGATGCAATAGCGCAGTCCGGTGGGCCGCGGTCCGTCGGGAAAGACGTGGCCGAGGTGGGCGCCGCATTGCTGGCACATGACTTCGGTGCGGATCATGCCGTGGCTGGTGTCGCGCGCTTCGGCGATGTTTTCCGCGACCTGCGGTTGCCAGAAACTGGGCCAGCCGCAACCGGCGTCGAACTTGTGCGCGGCGTCGAACAGCGGGGCGCCGCAGCAGACGCAGGCATAGGTGCCGGGGTCGGTGGTGTTCCAGTACTCGCCGGTGAAGGGACGTTCCGTGCCCTTCTGGCGCGTCACGTAATACTGCTCGGGCGTGAGTCTGGCCTTCCAGTCGGGGTGCTTATAATCGCTTTCCATCTTTCTCTCTGTGTGTTGGCATGCGCATTGTAGTGCTCGGAGCCGGTTTGACCGGCGTCGCCACGGCCTGGTTCCTTGCCGAGGATGGCCATGAGGTGATCGTGGTCGAGCGGCAGCCCGGCCCGGCGCGCGAGACCAGTTTCGCCAACGGCGGGCAGATTTCGGTCAGCCATGCCGAGCCGTGGGCGAATCCGTCCACCCCGCTGAAAGTCCTCAAATGGCTAGGTCGCGAGGATTCGCCGCTGCTCTGGCGGCTGCGCGCCGATGCCGCGCAATGGGCCTGGGGCTTGCGCTTCCTGCGCGAATGCATGCCGGCTCGCACGCGCGCCAATATCCGCGCGATCCTGGCGCTGGCGCTCGACAGCCGCGCGCGGCTCAAAACCCTGCGGCGCGCACTGGGTCTGGAATACGACTGCCTCGAACGCGGCATCCTGCACTATTACACCGACGCGGCCGAGTTCGCGCATGCGCTGCCGCAGGCCGAGTTCATGCGCCAGTTCGGCTGCGAGCGTGCCGTCAAGTCGGCGGAAGAGTGCTTGGCGATCGAACCGGCGCTGGCGGCTTCGACGATTCCCATCGTCGGTGGCACCTTCACCCTGGAGGACGAATCGGGCGATGCGCAGCGCTTCTGCGAGCTGCTGGCCGAGCGTTGTGCGGCACGCGGCGTGCGGTTTCGTTACGCCAGCGCCGTGGCCGGCATCGATCAGGCGGATGGTCGCTTCGCGGCGGTTCGCCTGAGCAGCGGCGAACGGTTGACCGCCGAGGCCTGCGTCGTCGCGCTGGGCAGTTATTCGCCCTTGCTGTTGCGGCCGCTGGGCATCCGCATTCCGGTCTATCCGGCAAAGGGCTACTCGATCACGATTCCACTGGCGCCGGATGCGCCCGCACCGAGCGTGAGCCTGACCGACGATGGGGCGAAGGTGGTGATCTCGCGGCTCGGGCAGCGTTTGCGGGTGGCCGGCACCGCCGAATTCACCGGTTATGACACACTGATCAACCCGCTTCGCATCGCTCCGCTGCTGCGCCGCGTGAGGCAGGTCTTTCCCCGGCTCGATTTCCGCGACGATGCCGTCGAACCGTGGACCGGCCTGCGCCCGGCGACGCCCAGCAACGTGCCGCTGATCGGACCGACGCCCCTTGCGGGACTGTTCGTCAATACCGGCCACGGCACGCTGGGCTGGACGCTGGCGGTCGGTTCCGGCCGCCTGCTGGCCGACCAGATGACGGGGCGTGCCCCGGCCATCGATCCCGCGCCTTACGGGCTGGGTGGCCAATCTCTGCGATAATGCGGGTCCGCCAGGCTCTCAGGCCGCATTTTTAACCTGCCTTCAGGCAGGCTTGCCATGACCCGGACCATCGAATCCTTTGCGGCGCTGCAATTGCCGGCGCCCCTCCTTTCCGCCTTGACCGACGTCGGCTACGAAACGCCATCGCCGATTCAGGCGGCCTGTATTCCCCATCTGCTGGCCGGCAGGGACCTGCTCGGCGAAGCCCAGACCGGTACCGGCAAGACGGCCGCCTTCGCCCTGCCGCTGCTGGCGCGGCTCGATATCGCGAAGAAAGTGCCGCAGGCACTGGTGCTGACGCCGACGCGCGAACTGGCGATCCAGGTCGCCGAGGCCTTCCAGAAATACGCTCATCACATGCCGGGCTTCCACGTGCTCCCGGTGTATGGTGGGCAGAGCATGGTGATCCAGTTGCGCGCACTGTCCCGCGGGGCGCATGTGATCGTCGGCACGCCCGGCCGCATCATGGATCACCTGGAACGGAAGAGCCTCAACCTCGATGGCCTGCAGACGCTGGTGCTCGACGAAGCCGACGAGATGCTGCGCATGGGTTTCATCGAGGACGTCGAGTGGATTCTCGAACATACCCCGGCGACGCGCCAGACGGCGCTGTTCTCGGCGACCATGCCCGATCCGATCCGCCGCATCGCCCAGCGTTACC
>CAZPIE010000004.1:0-11401 GCA_964586275.1 uncultured Methyloversatilis sp.
ACCTCGACGAGAACGGCGTCGATCGTTCCGGCAATCCGGACTTCCTGACCCTCGATGAGCCGAGCCCCGCCGGCGCCTTCGCCTACAACACCATCCTGGTCAACATTAAAAAGTCCGCGCTCGACCACTGGCCGGGCTGGGACAAGGAAGGCACGGCCCGTGCCCATGTCTTCCGGCGCAACTACTAACCGCAAGCTATTGCGAGATTACTCATGGCCAACACACTAGACAAGACCAAGGTCAAGGCGGCGCTCAAGCGCAAGGTGGCGCAGACCTACGCGCCGGTGAAACCCGCCAGGCAATTCGGCTTCGTGCACCACAACGTCGACTGCATCGGCTGCCGTGCCTGCGAGATCGCCTGCAAGGACAAGAACGGCCTGCCGGCCGGCCCGCGCTTCCGCCGTGTGATGTACATCGAGGGCGGCCGCTATCCGGATGTCTATGCGTACAAGGTCAACATGGCGTGCAACCACTGCGCCGAGCCGGCCTGCCTGCCCACCTGCCCGACCGGCGCGATCTGGAAGCGCGCCGACAACGGCGTGGTCGACATCGATTCGACGCTGTGCATCGGCTGCCGCCGTTGCGAGGCCGCCTGCCCCTACGGCGCGCCGCAGTGGAACCCGCAGGCGCAGATCGTCCAGAAGTGCAACATGTGCATCGACGAGCTCGAGGCCGGCCGCAAGCCCTACTGCGTGATGGCCTGCATGATGCGCGTGCTCGACATCGGCCCGATCGACCAGTTGCGCGCCGGCACTTTCAAGACGGCCGCGGTCGGTGCCGCCGACAAGATCGTGCGCCAGGTGAAGAACATGGCCAACCCCGAGCTGACCAACCCGTCGATCGTCTTCGTCCCGCACAGCAAGGGCCGCGTCGATGGCAGCTGAAACCGTCCGGATATTCACTGCGGAGATCGCGGCGGCACTCGCCGATGACGCGGAAACCCTGGCACTCATCCACGACCGCGAGCTGACCGCCGCGTTTGTCGAGGAACTCTCCGCAATCGGGTTTCCGGGCAACCTCGCGTTGCTGCCTGCCGAGGCGCGCGCCCAGGAGGCCTGGCGTTTCATGGCGGAGGCACTTGCCGACCTACTAGCGAGGCTCGACGCGACGGAGATCGATCGTCTGGCCGCCGATTACGCCGCCATCTACCTGGTTTCGTCCTATGGCGCTTCTCCCTGCGAGTCGACATGGATCGACGAAGACCACCTGCTGTGCCAGGACACCATGTTCCAGTTGCGCGCAATCTATCGCGCCGCTGGCTTGGCGGCGGCGGACTGGCGCCGCCGCCCGGACGATCATCTGGTTCTGCAGTTCGCCTATCTGGCGCATGCGCTGCGGCACGCCGGCAACAGCGCCGACTGGCGCGCCATCGCCAAAATGATGGACGAGCATCTGTTCCGTTGGTTGCCGGATTTCTGCCAGCGCATCGCGACGCGTTGCACGACACCCTTTTACGCAGGCCTCGCAATGGTGACCGGCGAATGGGCGGAGGGGCTGCGCAACCTCCTGGCCGCTCGACTTGGCGAGCCACGCCCCAGCCGCGCGGAAATCGAACAGCGCCTGAAGCCGCCGCCAGTCGTCGATACCGCCCCGGTGGTCTTTGTGCCGGGCATCGGACCGGCGATCTAGACCGTCACCGCCGCCACGCAATCCTCGTCAGCTTGCCCCGAATGCTCCGCACGACGCATTTCTCCGACCCACCGATGAAAGGAACCCACATGAAGTCAATCGCCCCTCTGCTGGCCGTCTCGTGCCTTGTCGCCGCCTCTCCCGCCATGGCGAACCTGGAACTTGCCAAGAAAAGCAATTGCATGGCGTGCCATACCGTTGACAAAAAACTGGTCGGCCCGGCTTATGTCGATGTAGCGAAGAAATACGCCGGCGACAAGACTGCTGTCAAGACGCTGGCCGCCAGGGTCAAGGCCGGTTCCAAGGGCGGTGTCTGGGGTCAGGTGCCGATGCCGCCGAACCCCAACGTCAAGGATGCCGACATGGAAACCCTGATCAAGTGGATTCTGGCTGGCGCCAAGTAAACAGTCTCCCAAGAAACACGAAGGGCCGCCCCGGGTGTTTCTACCCCTTGAGGGGACCAGGCCGCAGGCCGCGGGACAGCCGCAGGCTGGTCCCGCGAAGCGGGATGCGGCTTTGCCGCACAGAACCGAGCGCAGCGAGGTTTTCGGGGGGCTCTTGATTTTCGCTCACCCCCATTCCGGGGGTGCGGTATTCTTTTTCCCATGACGATTCGTGTTGCGCATCTGAGCCACCGCCTGCTGCGCGGAGTGTTGCTTGCCGCGGGCGGCGCATCCGTGTTGTTCGGATTGCTGTTCCTCGGTTTGTATCGGAGCCAGTTGGAAACCGAGCGCGCCGAGGCTTCCCTGCAACTGAACCGCATGCTCCAGGTGACCTGGGAAAACGCCATGATGAAGCGCGATATCGAAGGTCTGCGCGACATCGTCGGCAAGCTCGGCACGCTTCCCGGCATCCGCGACGTGCTGATCCTGGCGCCGGCGGGCGAAGTCCGCTTCGCCTCCGATACAGCCAAACTGGGCCGCCACATGCCCGCGGTGGCGCGGGCCACGACGGCCGGCAAACCGCTGAGCCGCTTCGAGACGCTCGATGGCGGTAGCGAGGTGTTGCGCTCCATCAATCCGGTACCGAATCGCGCCCCCTGCACACCCTGCCACGGCGCCGTCGCTGCCCAGCCGGTGAATGGCGTGCTGGTGATCGACTACGACGCGGCGCCGATCCGCGCCAGCGCCATGACCAGCGCCGTCGTGCTCCTGGGGGCAGGCACCGCCGCGCTCGGCTTGACGCTGGCCACGCTCTGGCTGCTGTTGCGCCGCCATGTGATTCGCCCTCTGGCGGGACTGGATGCGGCCACCCGCGCGCTCGCCGCCGGCGACCTTGCCGTGCGCGCGCCCGTTGCCAGCGATGACGAAATCGGCCGCGCGGCGACCAGTTTCAACCTCATGGCCGAGCGTCTCGAAACCCAGGTTGCGCTGTTGAACGCCAACAAAACCTATCTCCAGGAAATCCTCGACGGCCTGCCGGACGGCGTACGCGTCATCCGCGTCGCCGACAAGCAGGTGGTACTCGCCAACCGCGCGTTCTGCCAGCAGGTCGGCCTGCCCGCCGGGCAGGTACTCGGCCGGGCTTGTCACGTAGCCAGCCACGGGCGTGCCGACCCTTGCGTGCCCACCCTGACCGTCTGCCCGCTCCACGAACTGCGCGAAAATGGCGCCAGCTTGAAAACCACCCACCACCACCACCAGAATGCCGAGGACAGACAGTTCCCCGCCGAAATTCATGCGATGCGCGTCGAACTGAACAGCGGCGCGGCGCGGGAAAGCTACATCGTCGAATCGGTGCGCGACCTCGGCCAGGCGGTCAGCATCTCGCACGAGCAGCGCCTCTCCGAACTCGGCATGCTCGCCGCCGGCATCGCCCACGAGATCCACAATCCGCTTGGCTCGGTGCGCCTTGGCGTCCAGGGACTGATGCGGGAAGTGCGCGACGGCCGCAGCGCGCCCGACCAGATCATCGACTACATGAGACTGATCGACCACGAGATCGACAACTGCATCGCCGTCACGCGCCGTCTGCTGCTGCTGGCACGGCCGCCGGCCAACTGCCTGCAACTGGTCGTCATCAACGAGGCGCTCAGCGATACCCTGCAATTGCTCGAGTACGATGCCCAGACTCATGGCATCATCCAGCAGATCGAACTGCCTGCCCTCGCGTTGCGCATCCTCGCCGACGAAGCCGAAATCCGCATGATCTTCCTCAACCTGATCCAGAACGCCCACCACGCCATGCCGAACGGCGGCAAGCTCGCCGCCCGGCTCGCGGCGGACGCCGGCGAGGCGCTGATCGAGATCGCCGACAGCGGCGTCGGCATGAGCCCAGAGACTGCGGCGCGCATCTTCGATCCCTTCTTCAGCCGGCGCGCCGACGGCGTCGTCGGTACCGGCCTCGGCCTCACCATCGTCAAGAATTTCGTCGTGCGCATGGGCGGATCCATCGCCGTCGCCAGCACGCCCGGCGCGGGGACGCGCTTCACGATCCGTTTGCCGCTGGCCGAAACCGCGCTGGAGAATGGCGCGTGAAAAAGAAAACCCTGCTGGTCATCGACGACGATGCCGTCTTCAACGGCCTGCTGCGCCGACAGATCGAAGCCATGGGTTTCGCCACCGTCGCTGCCGGCTCCTGGGCCGAGGCCCAGCAGAAGCTCGGCGAGATCGAGCCCGCCGCGATCATCCTCGACTTCAAGCTGCCCGACGGCGACGCCGCCGGCATCCTCGGCGAGCTCCGCAACCAGTATCCGGTGATCGTGCTCACCGGCTACGGATCGATTCCCAACGCCGTCAGTGCGATCCGCGAAGGCGCGGCAGACTTCCTCACCAAGCCGGTGAATGTCGACGAGCTCGAACTCACCGTGCGGCGTGTGCTCGAAACCGCCGAACTGCGCGAATCGAACCGCTTTTACCGCACCCAGCTCGCCTCGCGCCGCCCCGGCCCGCTGATATATGCCAGTCAGGCGATGCACGAGGTGCAGGCGCTCATCGACGCCGTCGGCCCGACCGACACCACCGTGCTGATCCTCGGCGAATCGGGCACCGGCAAGGAGATGGTGGCGCAGGCCATTCACGAGCGCAGCCCGCGCGCGCAGCGCGAACTGGTCGCCATCGACGGCTGCGGCCTGCAGGAAAACCTCTTCGAGTCCGAACTCTTCGGCCATGAGCGCGGCGCCTTCACCGGGGCCGACCGCCAGAAGAAGGGGCTGATCGAGGTCGCCGCCGGCGGCACACTGTTCCTCGACGAGATCGGCGACATCGGCCCGGCCATCCAGGCCAAGCTGCTGCGCGTGATGGAAACCAACAGCTTCCGCCGGCTCGGCGGCAACAAGACGCTCGCCGCCGACGCCCGCTTCGTCGCTGCCACCAACCGCGATATCGAGGCACTGAGCCGCGCCGGCAGCTTCCGCAGCGACCTCTACTTCCGCCTCTCGCGCTTCGTCATCACCATCCCGCCGCTGCGCGAACGACGCGAGGACATCGAGCCGCTCGCCCGCCATTTTTTGGCGTTATTGACGCGCACCGCGCCGATGACGCTCGCCACCGACGCGCTGAAACTGCTGCTTGCTTACGACTGGCCGGGCAACGTGCGCGAACTGCGCAACGCCATCGAGCGCGGCGTCATCCTCGCGCGCCCCGGCAGCCAGGTGCGCATCGAGCACCTGGCCTTCATCCCGCGCGACCGCGCCGGCGCAACCGGCGAAACCGTGCTGCGCTTCGGGCAGGAACCCAGCCTCGAGCAGATCGAATGCGAATACCTGCGGCAGGTGATGGCCAAATATGGCGGCAACCGCCAGAGAACCGCTGCGGTGCTCGGCATCAGCGAACGGCACATCTACCGCCTCATCGAGAAATACGGCCTCGCCGACAAGAGCGTCGCGTAGAGAAGTCGGCGCTGGCGGGACGGCGCCCGGCAGCGCAAGGGCAAATGCGATAATCGCGGCTTCGCATTTCCGTACCCGTGATGAACGTTTCACTTTCCCTGCCGGCCGCTCCGAAGCCCGGCCAGCGTGTTTCCCTGCCTGGCGTCGCCGGTTCCGGCGACGCATTGGCGATCAGCCAACTCGCCGGCGGCAAGCGGCTCCTGACGGCCATCACGGCCAGCCCGCTCGAAGCGCAGCGTCTCGCCGAGGAGGTCGGCTGGTTCGCCCCCGCCCTGAAGGTGCATCTGCTGCCCGACTGGGAAACGCTGCCCTACGACCACTTCTCGCCGCACCAGGACCTGGTGTCGGAGCGCCTCGCCACGCTGTTCGCCGTGAACCAGGGGCAGTGTGACGTACTGATCTGCGCGGCGTCGACGGCGGCCACCCGCCTGGCGCCGCCGAGCTTCCTCGCCGCCCATACCTTCTTCATGAAGCAGGGCGACCGACTCGACCTCGACAAATTCCGAGCGCAGATGACCCTGGCCGGCTACCAGCACGTCACGCAGGTCGTCGCGCCGGGCGAATACAGCGTGCGCGGCGGGTTGGTCGACCTCTTCCCGATGGGCGCGCCGCTGCCCTACCGCATCGAACTGTTCGACGACGAGATCGAGACGCTGCGCAGTTTCGATGTCGATTCGCAACGCACCCTCTACCCGGTGCCGGAGATCCGCCTGCTGCCTGCGCGCGAGTTCCCCGCCGACGAGGCCGGCCGCACCACCTTCCGGCAGCGGTTTCGGGATACGTTCGAAGGCGACGCCTCGCGCATCGCGCTCTACAAGGATGTCTCGAACGGCATCCTGCCCGCCGGCATCGAGTATTACCTGCCGCTGTTCTTCGAGCAGACCGCGACGCTGTTCGACTACCTGCCGGCGGACAGCGTGCTGCTGCTGCACGGCGAGGTGCCGGCGGCGCTGGCGGAGTTCTGGACCGACCTCAGGTCGCGTTACAAGATGCTCGGCGGCGACCGCTCGCGGCCGATCCTGCCGCCGCAGGACATCTTCCTGCGCGAAGAGGACTTTTTCGTCGCGGCCAACCGGTTCGGACAATATCTGTCCAAAGTCGGCGCTGGCGAGACGGCACTGCCGCCGCTCGCCGTCGACCGCAAGGCCGCCGACCCGCTCGGCGCGCTGCGCGCTTTCCTCGACGCATTCCCCGGCCGGGTGCTGCTGCTGGCCGAGTCGGCCGGCCGGCGCGAGACGCTGAACGAATACCTTGGCGAACATGGCCTGGCGCCTGCCCCCTGCCCCGACTTCGCCGCTTTCCTTTCGGGCGAAGCGCGGCTGATGCTCGCCGCTGCCCCGCTCTCGGGCGGCTTCCGGCTCGGCGCGTTTGCGGTCATCACCGAGAACGAGCTGTATGCCGCGACCGCGCGCCCGCGCCACAAGCGTTCGGACGCCCGGCGCGCCAACCTCGAAGGCTGGCTGCGCGACCTCTCCGAACTCAGGATCGGCGACCCGGTCGTCCATGAGAGCCACGGCATCGGGCGCTACCTCGGCCTCGTCCATATGGATCTCGGCAATGGGGACGAGGAATTCCTGCAGCTCGAATACGCCGGCCAAGCCAAACTTTATGTGCCGGTGGCCCAGCTCGAGGTCATCTCGCGCTACAGCGGCGTCGACCCGGAAGCGGTCCAGTTGCACACGCTCGGCACGGGGCAGTGGGAGAAGGCCAAGAAGAAGGCCGCCGAGCAGGTGCGCGACACCGCCGCCGAGCTGCTGCACCTCTACGCGCAACGCGCCGCGCGCCAGGGCCATGAGTTTTCCTTCAAGACGCACGACCTCGAAACCTTCGCCGCCGGCTTCGGCTTCGAGGAGACGCCCGACCAGCTGGCCGCCATCGGCGCGGTGATCGGCGACATGGTGTCGGGCAAGCCGATGGACCGCCTCGTCTGCGGCGATGTCGGCTTCGGCAAGACGGAGGTGGCGATGCGCGCCGCCTTCGTCGCCGTCGCCGACGGCAAGCAGGTCGCGGTGCTGTGCCCGACCACGCTGCTGGCCGAACAGCACTACCAGAATTTCAGCGACCGGTTCGCCGATTGGCCCGTGAAGGTTGCGGAAATTTCCCGGTTCAAGTCGAAGCAGGAGCAGGCCGAGGCGGTCAAGCTGCTCGCGGCCGGCAAGATCGACATCCTGATCGGCACGCACCGATTGTTGCAACCGGATGTGAAATTCGAGCGGCTCGGCCTAGTCATCATCGACGAGGAGCATCGCTTCGGCGTGCGCCAGAAGGAGGCGCTCAAGGCCTTGCGCGCCGAGGTCGACGTACTGACGCTGACCGCGACGCCGATCCCGCGCACGCTCGGACTTTCGCTGGAAGGCTTGCGCGACTTTTCGGTGATCGCCACCCCCCCGCAAAAGCGCCTGGCCATCAAGACCTTCGTGCACAAGTGGTCGAACGGCCTGGTGCGCGAAGCCTGTTTGCGGGAATTCAAGCGTGGCGGCCAAGTCTATGTCCTGCATAACGAAGTCGACACCATCGAGAATATGCGCGACCGGCTGCATAAACTGCTGCCGGAAGCCCGCATCGTGGTCGGCCACGGCCAGCTACCCGAGCGCGAGCTCGAGCGCGTGATGCGCGAATTCACCCAGCAGAAACACAATCTGCTGCTCTGCTCGACCATTATCGAAACCGGCATCGACAATCCCCGCGCCAACACCATCGTCATCGCCCGCGCCGACAAGTTCGGTCTCGCCCAGTTGCACCAGCTGCGCGGCCGGGTCGGCCGTTCGCACCACCAGGCCTACGCCTACTTGCTCACCGACGAGCACGCCAAGCCGAGCGCGCAGGCGCAGCGGCGGCTGGACGCGATCCAGGCGATGGAGGAGCTCGGCTCGGGCTTCTTCCTCGCCATGCACGACCTCGAGATCCGCGGCGCCGGCGAGGTGCTCGGCGAGCACCAGTCGGGCGAAATTCACGAAATCGGTTTCGCGCTCTATGCCAACATGCTGGGCGCGGCGGTGCGCGCCCTCAAGGAAGGCAAGGCGATGCCCGACCTGACCCAGCCGCTGGCGGTCACCGCCGAGATCAACCTGCACCTTCCCGCCCTGCTGCCCGACGCCTACTGCCCGGACGTGCATGAGCGCCTGACGCTCTACAAGCGGCTCGCCAACTGCGCGAACGAAGACGAGCTGCGCGGGATGCAGGAGGAACTGATCGACCGCTACGGAGAAATGCCGGCGCAAACCCAGGCCCTGATCGAAACCCACCGCCTGCGCCTGCTCGGCAAGCCGCTGGGCATCGCCAAGCTCGACGCCGGACCGCAGTCGATCCGGCTGCAGTTCGTCAAGAATCCGCCCATCGAGCCGTTATCCATTATCAGGCTGATCCAGACCGACCGCGGCTTCAAGCTCGCCGGCCGGGACAGTCTCTCGTGGCAGAAGGCGACCGCCACGCTGAAGGAACGCGTCACGGCCGTCAAGGAGCTTTTCAGGCAACTCGCCACGCCGGAGAGCGTCGCCGGACGGTAAAATCGCGCTCCGATCCTCATTCCCGCAGCCATGCAGCAGACCGAAAACCTCAACATCGAAGCCTTCGACGCCATGCCGACGCCGGAGGAGATCCACGCGCGCATTCCGCTCACCGAAACCGCAAAAAAGACCGTGCTGGCGGGGCGGCGCGCCATCGAGGCGATTCTCGACCGCCGCGACCCGCGCCTGCTCGTCGTCGTCGGCCCCTGCTCGATCCACGACCCGGTTGCCGGCCTCGACTACGCGCGCCGCCTGAAGGCGCTCGCCGACGAGGTCGCCGACACCCTGCTGCTGGTGATGCGCGTCTATTTCGAGAAGCCGCGCACCACCACGGGCTGGAAGGGCTACATCAACGATCCGCGCATGGACGACAGCTTCCACATCGAGGAAGGCATGCAGAAGGCGCGCGAATTCCTGCTCGCCCTCAACGAACTGGGCATGCCGGCCGGCACCGAGGCGCTCGACCCCATCACGCCGCAATACCTCGGCGACCTGCTCGCCTGGACCGCCATCGGCGCGCGCACCTCCGAGTCGCAGACGCACCGCGAGTTGTCCTCCGGCCTGTCGACGCCGGTCGGCTTCAAGAACGGCACCGACGGCTCGGTCGAAACCGCCGTGAATGCGATCCTGTCCGCCTCGCGGCCGCACAGCTTCCTCGGCATCAACATGCAGGGCCGCACCTCGGTGGTGCGCACCCAGGGCAACCGCTATGGCCACCTCGTGCTGCGCGGCGGCGGCGGCCGGCCGAACTACGACTCGGTCAGCGTCGCCATCGCCGAACAGTCCCTCGCCAAGGCCAAGCTGCCGCAGAACATTGTCGTCGACTGCTCGCATGCCAACAGCTACAAGAATCCGGAGCGCCAGCCGCTGGTGATGCACGACGTCGTCAACCAGATCCGCCTCGGCAACCAGTCGATCGTCGGCCTGATGATCGAGAGCAACCTCGAGGCCGGCAACCAGCCGATTCCCGAAGACCTCTCGCAGCTCAGGTACGGCTGTTCGGTCACCGACGCCTGCATCGACTGGCCGACCACCGAGCAGATGCTGCGCGAAGCCCATGCGATCCTGCACGGCCCATTGGCTGGACGTGCCGGCCGGGCCGAAAGGAAGACCGCCCGATGCCGACGCTGATCAAGCCCTTCCGCGGCTTGCGCCCCGCGCCGGGGCGCGCCGCAGAGGTCGCGGCGCCGCCCTACGACGTGCTCTCTTCCGAAGAAGCGCGCGAGCGTGCTGCCGGCAAACCCTGGTCCTTCCTGCACATCTCCAAGCCGGAGATCGACCTGCCGCCGGAAACCGACCCCTACGCCCCGAGCGTCTATGCCAAGGCCGCCGAGAACCTGGCACGCATGATCGAGGCGGGCGTGCTGACGCGCGATCCCGCGCCCTGCTATTACGCATATCGCCTCACCATGGGGACGCACGTGCAAACCGGCCTGGTCGGTGTCGCCGCGGTGCCCTGCTACAACAACAACCGCATCAAGAAGCACGAGTTCACGCGCCCCGACAAGGAAGACGACCGCGTGCGCCAGATCGAGGCGCTCGATGCCCAGACCGGCCCGGTGCTGCTGGCCTATCCGGCCGCGCAAAGCGCCGACGAACTGATTGCCGCCATTGCCCAGGGCGAGCCGGTTGCCGACGTCACCGCCGCCGACGCCTACAACACAGTGCGTCACCAGATCTGGGTCTGCGACGATGCCGCGCAGATCGAGGCGATCACGCGCTGCTTCGATGGCATGGAGGCGCTCTACATCGCCGACGGGCACCACCGCTCGGCCGCCGCCGCGCGCGTCGCCGCGTCCCGCCGCCAGGACGACGTCGAGCTGTCCTCGGATTATTTCCTCGCGGTGATCTTCCCGCACAGCCAGATGCAGATCCTCGACTACAACCGCGTGGTCAAGGATCTCAACGGCCTGAGTCCCGACGCATTTCTCGCCCGCCTTGGCGAGAAATTCCAGGTCACGCCGAGCGATGTTGCGGTCAAGCCCGCCGCGCCCGGCGAAATCGGCCTCTACCTGGCCGGGCGCTGGTATCGGCTCGGCATCGATCCCCGGCTGCTCAGCAAGGACCCGGTCGCCGGCCTCGACGTTTCGTTGCTCTCCGACCACGTGCTCGGGCCGCTCCTTGGCATCGCCGACCTGCGCCGCGACAAGCGCATCGACTTCGTCGGTGGCATGCGCGGTCTCGCCGAACTCGAGAAGCGCGTCGACTCGGGCGAAATGGCCGCCGCCTTCGCAATGTATCCGACCCGCATGGACCAGCTGATGGCCGTCGCGGACAGCCATCGGGTCATGCCGCCGAAGTCGACCTGGTTCGAGCCCAAACTCGCGGATGGGCTCGTCTCTCACGTACTCGACTGAGGATTACAGCGCCTTCAGGGCCGCGTCGTAATCCGGCTCGTCGGCGATCTCCGGCACCAGCTGGCTGTGCAGCACCTTGT
>CAZPIE010000004.1:11501-31235 GCA_964586275.1 uncultured Methyloversatilis sp.
AGGCGCGGCAGCACGGCGCGCGCGTTGCGGGTGGTCGCTGCCGCGATCTGCGCCAGCGGCAACTGGCGCAATTCTGCCAGCGTTGCCGCGATCGGCAAGAGGTCGGCCGGGGTATTCCTGCCGCCGTTTCTCCACGCCGGCGGAATGTCCGGGGCATCGGTTTCGAGGACGAGGCTGTCGAGCGGCAACGTGGCCGCCAGTTCGCGGATGCGCTTCGAGCCGGCGAAAGTCATTGCCCCGCCGCAGCCGAGCTTGAAACCGAGCCTGATGAACTCCTCGGCCTGCTGGCGACTGCCGTTGAAGGCATGCGCAATGCCGCCGGGGACGCGAATTTCACGCAAGCTCTTCAGGATCGGGTCGATCGCCTTGCGCACATGGAGCAGCACCGGCAGGTCGAACTCGCGGGCGATCTGCAGTTGTTCGACGAAGTAGTACTCCTGGCGGGCATCGTCGCGGGGTTCGACATGGCGGTCGAGGCCGATTTCGCCGACCGCGACGGCCGGCTCGCGCCGCAGCGTTGCGCGCAGCGCATCGAGGTCCTCCGGACGGGCGCGATCGACAAACATCGGGTGGATGCCGTAGGCCGGCACGCAGCCCGGATACTCGCGGCAGACGCTGGCGACGGCGCCGAAGTTGGCGCGCTCAACCGCGGGCACCACGATATTTCCTACTGCCGTCCCGCCAGCGCCGACTCTGGCGGCAGCCACCAACGCGTCGCGGTCGGCATCGAACTCGGCCGCATCGAGGTGGCAATGCGTGTCGATCAGGCAGCGCAAGAAAGGGAAATCCGAGCGATTCTTGCCCGCTCGAGGAGAGCGGCGCAAGCAACGATTATTTCGGGGTGGAAGCTACTCAACTTCCTCGATCCACGCCTGCTGGATGGCTTCCAGCTTCTTCTCGCCGCAATGGCTCTCGTTTTCCTCGAAGCCGGGCAGTTCCATCACCCAGCGCATCAGGTCGACGAAATTGAGCCGTGTCGGGTCGACGTCAGGGTGGCGCTCGGCGAGTTTGATCGCGATGTCGAGGCTGTCGGTCCATTTCATTTTTTCGAATGCCCCTCCTTGGCCATGTTGATCGTGTATTTCGGGATTTCCACCACCAGCGGGGTTTCACCGACCAGCGCCTGGCAGGACAGCCGCGAGGTCGGTTCCAGCCCCCAGGCCTTGTCGAGCAGATCTTCCTCCACTTCGTCGGCTTCATCAAGCGAGGCGAAGCCTTCGCGGATCACCACGTGGCAGGTGGTGCAGGCGCAGGATTTCTCGCAGGCGTGTTCGATCTCGATGTCGTTGTCGAGCAGCGCGTCGCAGATCGAGGTGCCGGGCGCGGCATCGATCACCGCGCCTTCCGGGCACAACTCGACATGCGGTAAGACGATGATTTGCGTCATAACTGATCCATCTCCTCGATTTTCTTGCCGGCCAGCGCGCGCTGGACGCTCTGGTTCATGCGCCGCGCGGCGAATTCGGCGGTACCCTTCGACAGCGCGTCGAGCGCGGCATCGATGGCGCGGCGGTCGTCGCCGACCAGCACGCTTTGCAGCTTCGCGAGGCAATTCTCGATATGGGCGCGCTCCAGCGTCGAGAGCAGGTGCGCATCCTCCTTGAGCGCCGACTGCACCGCCTCGACGAGGCGCTGCGCCTCGACCTGCGCCTCGCGCAGCGCGCGGCGGAAGGCGTCGTCCGAGGCATGCGTGAAGCTGTCCTTGAGCATCGCGGCGATCTCGTCGTCGGAAAGGCCGTAGGAAGGCTTCACCTCGATATGCGCCTCGTGGCCGGTCGTCTGCTCGCGCGCATTCACCGACAGCAGGCCGTCGGCGTCGATCTGGAAGGTGACGCGGATGCGCGCCGCGCCCGCCACCATCGGCGGGATGCCGCGCAGCTCGAAGCGCGCGAGGCTGCGGCAATCGGAAACCAGTTCGCGCTCGCCCTGCACCACGTGCAGCGCCATCGCGGTCTGGCCGTCCTTGAAGGTCGTGAATTCCTGCGCGCGCGCGATCGGGATCGTCGCGTTGCGCGGAATGACTTTCTCGACCAGTCCGCCCATCGTCTCGAGGCCGAGCGAGAGCGGAATCACGTCGAGCAGCAGCCAGTCGTCGTCAGCCGCGCGGTTGCCCGCCAGCAGGTTGGCCTGCGTCGCCGCCCCGAGCGCGACGACCTTGTCCGGGTCGAGGTTGTTGAGCGGCTCGCAGCCGAAGAAGTCCTCGACCGCCTTCTGGATCTGCGGCATGCGCGTCGCGCCGCCGACCATCACCACGCCGGTGATCTCGTCGGGCGACAGGCCGGCGTCGCGCAAGGCCTTGCGGGTCGGCCCCAGGGTCTTATGGACGAGGGTATGCGTGATCTCGTTGAAGATCGCCGTGGTCAGCTTGAGATCGACGAACTCGCCGGTCGACAGCCGGGCGACGATCGGCGCTTCGCCGTGCGAGGTCAGGGACTCCTTGGCCTCGCGCGCGCGAATCTGCAGCAGGCGCGCGTCCTGGTGCGAGAGGGGCGCCAGCTTGGCCTGCTCGATGATCCAACAAAACACGCGATGGTCGAAGTCGTCGCCGCCGAGAGCGGAATCGCCGCCCGTCGCGAGCACCTGGAACACGCCTTTCGACAACTTGAGGATCGAGATGTCGAAGGTGCCGCCGCCGAGGTCGTAGACCGCGTAGATGCCTTCGGCCGCGTTGTCGAGGCCGTAGGCGATGGCCGCCGCGGTCGGTTCGTTGAGCAGGCGTAGGACGTTCAGACCGGCCAGGCGGGCCGCGTCCTTGGTGGCCTGGCGCTGGGCATCGTCGAAATAGGCCGGCACGGTGATCACCGCGCCGGTCAGCGCGCCGCCGAGGGAAAGTTCGGCGCGTTCGCGCAAGGCGCGCAGGATGTCGGCCGAGACCTCGACCGGACTCTTGATGCCCTGTGCCGTGCGCAGCTTGACCATGCCCGCCGCCTCGACGCCATTTGTGACAAATTCGTAGGGCATGCTCTCGACGTGCTCGATGTCCTTGAGCCCGCGGCCCATGAAGCGCTTGACGGAGACGATGGTGTTGCGCGGATCGACTGCCTGCTGCGCCTGCGCGTCGTAACCCACCTGCGTCGCGCCATCCGCGCCATAGCGGACGATCGAGGGCAGCAGCGGGCGGCCGAGTTCGTCGTTGAGCACGACGGCCATGCCGCTCTTCACCGTGGCGACGAGCGAGTTGGTGGTGCCGAGGTCGATGCCGATCGCCAGCCGATGCTGGTGGGGCGCGGCCGATGCGCCGGGCTCGGAAATTTGTAGCAGTGCCATGATTGTCGTGTGTAACACGCTCCCGCGGCGGGAGCCATCAGGTTTCCAGAACTTCCAGTGCGTCGCCGATTTCGTGGAGCAGCTTTTCCTGGAACATGAGTTGCCGCACCAGTTCGCCGGCGCGCGCGTGATCGCCCGCATCGAACGCGGCCTGCAGCGTCGCGTAATCGGCGCGGATTTCCTTCTTCAGGCGGCGTTGCAGGTCGTCGAGCGCAGCGCTGTCGCCGCCTTCCTTTGCCGCCGCCACCGTCTCGCGCAACGCCATCTGCGCGGCGAGGAACTCGACCGGCATCGCGGTATTCGTTTCCAGTTGGACGTCGTGACCGGCCAGCTCGAGCAGGTAGCGCGCGCGCCGGAGCGGGTCCTTGAGCGTGACATAGGCCTCGTTGGCCCGGGTGGCCAACTGCATGGCCAGCCGCTTGTCGGCATCGCCGGCGTGGGCGAACTTGTCCGGATGGACGCGCCCCTGCACCTCGCGGTACAGCCGCTCCAGCTCGGCGGCGTCAACGGCGAAGCGGCGCGGCAGCCCGAACAGCGCGTAGTGATCCTGGGTCGGGTCCATCAGACGTTGAAGCTCTCGCCGCAGCCGCAGGCATCCTTGACGTTGGGGTTGTTGAACTTGAACCCTTCGTTGAGGCCTTCCCTGGTGTAGTCGAGCTCGGTGCCGGCGAGATAGGGCAGGCTCTTGGGATCGACCAGCACCTTGATGCCGTGACTTTCGAAAACGATATCCTCGTCATTCGCCGCGTCGGCGAACTCGAGCTTGTAGGCCATGCCCGAGCAACCGGAAGTGCGCACGCCGAGGCGGATGCCGATCCCCTTGCCGCGCTTGGCGATGAACCTGGCGATGTGCTTGGCGGCGGCTTCGCTCAAGGTGACCGGCAGGGCGCGATCGGCGCCCTGCCAGGCGGCGGGAAGCGCCCGGGCCTTGGCGGCGGCTTCGGGAGTGGGAGCACAGGCAGCCATTGCGCTTACTCCCCGTGCTTCTTCTTGTAGTCGGCGACGGCCGCCTTGATGGCGTCCTCGGCGAGGATCGAGCAGTGGATCTTGACCGGCGGCAGCGCCAGTTCCTCGGCGATGGCGGTGTTCTTGATTTCGAGGGCCTGATCGAGCGTCTTGCCCTTGACCCACTCGGTGACCAGCGACGAAGAAGCGATCGCCGAGCCGCAGCCGTAGGTCTTGAACTTGGCGTCCTCGATGATGCCATCCTTGCCGACCTTGAGCTGGAGCTTCATGACGTCGCCGCAGGCGGGCGCACCGACCATGCCGGTGGCGACGCTGTCGTCGTCCTTGGCGAAAGAGCCGACGTTGCGGGGGTTCTCGTAGTGGTCGATGACCTTCTGGCTGTAAGACATGGTTGCTTCCCTTTCTTGGCAGATGCTTAGTGTGCAGCCCATTGCACGGTGTTGAGATCGATGCCGTCCTGGTACATTTCCCAGAGCGGCGAGAGTTCGCGCAGCTTGCCGAGCTTGTCGTGCAGCAGCCTGATGGTGAAATCGATTTCCTCCTCGGTGGTGAAGCGGCCGAGCGTGAAGCGGATCGAGCTGTGCGCCAGTTCGTCCGAGCGGCCCAGCGCGCGCAGCACGTAGGACGGCTCGAGCGACGCGGAGGTGCAGGCCGAGCCGGACGACACGGCGATATCCTTGATCGCCATCAGCAGCGACTCGCCCTCGACGAAGTTGAAGCTGACGTTGAGGTTGTGCGGCACGCGCTGCTCGAGGTCGCCGTTGACATAGGTTTCCTCGATGTCCATGATGCCCTTGAGCAGGCGGTCGCGCAGCATGCGGATGCGCTCGTTCTCGGTCGCCATCTCCTCGCGCGCGATGCGGAAGGCCTCGCCCATGCCGACGATCTGGTGCGTCGGCAGCGTGCCGGAACGCATGCCGCGCTCGTGGCCGCCGCCATGCATCTGCGCCTCGAGGCGCACGCGCGGCTTGCGCCGCACGTAGAGGGCGCCAATGCCCTTCGGGCCGTAAGTCTTGTGCGCCGAGAAGGACATCAGGTCGACCTTGAGCTGGTTCAGGTCGATCAGCATCTTGCCGGTCGCCTGCGCGGCGTCGACATGGAAGATGGTGCCGTTGGCACGGGCGATTTCGCCCAGCTCGGCGATCGGCTGGATGACGCCGATCTCGTTATTCACCGCCATTACCGAGGCGACGACGGTGTCCTTGCGCAGCGCCGCCTTGAACTGCTCGACGGTGATCAGGCCGTTCGGCTGGGGTTCGAGGTAGGTCGCCGCGAAGCCCTGGCGTTCGAGCTCCTTGACGGTGTCGAGCACGGCCTTGTGCTCGGTGGCGACGGTGACGATGTGCTTGCCCTTGGTGCCGGCATAGAAATGCGCCGCACCCTTGAGCGCCAGATTGTTCGACTCGGTGGCGCCCGAGGTCCAGACGATCTCCTTCGGATCGGCATTGACCAGGGCGGCGACCTGTTCGCGTGCGTCCTCGACGGCCTTCTCCGCTTCCCAGCCGAAGGCATGGGAACGCGAGGCGGGGTTGCCGAATTTCTCGACGAGCCAGGGAATCATCTTGTCGGCCACGCGCGGATCGACGGGGGTGGTCGCCGAGTAGTCGAGGTAGATGGGCAGTTTCAGCATGTTGGTGTACTCCGGTTCAGCCGACGACGGACGTCAGCGCTTGCAGTTGGGAAACAGTGGCGGAAAGGGCGCGCAGGAACGACGCGACATGGTCAGCCGTGTTCGCGGCGCCCAGGCTGACGCGCACGGCGCCGCGCGCCAGTGCCGGCGCGACGCCCATGGCCAGCAGCACATGGGAGGGTTCGGGATTGGCGGCGGAACAGGCCGCGCCGCTCGCCACGGCGAACCCGGCCCGGTCCAGCCTGGCGACGAGCGTTTCGCCGTCGATTCCGGGCAATGAAAAATATACGGTGTTGGGCAGGCGCTCCGCGTGGGCGGCGAAGATCGTCGCGCCCTGCGCCACCAGTCCGCGCTCGAGACAGCCGCGCAGCCGGCGCAGCTGCAGGGGCGCCTCCTGCAGATGATTGACGGCTTCCTCGCAGGCCACGCCGAAACCGACGATGGCCGGCACATTCTCGGTGCCGGAGCGCAGGCCCCGTTCGTGGCCGCCGCCGTCGATCAGCGGCGCGAGGTCGACGCGCTTGTCGACGATCAGCGCGCCGGCGCCCTTCGGTCCGCCGAGCTTGTGCGCCGAGAGCGTCATGGCATGCACGCCCGCCGCGTTGAGCGAACGGAAATCGACGGGCAGCTTGCCGAGCGCCTGCACCGCGTCGGTGTGGAACCAGGCACGTGTGGCGGCCGCCTGCGCCGCCAGTGCGGCGACATCCTGCAGCGCGCCGGTCTCGTTGTTGGCGAGCATGATGGACATCAGCGCCGGCTGCTCGGCGAGCGCCGCGTGAAAGTCGGCGCTGGCGAGACGGCACTCGTGATCCACCGCGATCTCGCGCAGCCGCCAGCCGTGGCGACAGAGGGCCTTGGCCGGTTCGCGCACGCAGGGATGCTCGATCGCCGAGATGGCGACGATGCCCGCAGGGAGATTTGCCGCCGCGCCCTTGATGAACAGGTTGTTCGCTTCCGAGCCGCCGCTGGTGAAGATCACCTCGGTCGGATGCGCGCCCACCGCGTAGGCCACGCGCTGGCGCGCCGCGTCGATCGCCCGGCGCGCCGCCCGGCCGTATTCGTGCCGGCTCGAGGCGTTGCCAGGCTGTTGCGCGAAATACGGCAGCATGGCCTCCAGCACGGCCGGCGATACCGGCGTGGTGGCGTTGTGATCGAGGTAGACGGGAGAAAACATCGGAATACCGTTCAGGCCGTGACCATCACCGGAATACGACGACCGGCATTGCTCTTGCCGACGGCGATCGTGCGGCGATCATCGGCACAGCCGGCAATGCCCTGCTGGCGCACCAGATCGTCGAGACTGACCGAGCTCAGATATTCGTGCATGCGCATGTTGAGGCTCATCCACAGGTCGTGGGTCATGCAGGGATGTTCGTCGTGACAGTTGCCGCGGCCGCCGCAGCTGGTGGCGTCGAGCGGTTCGTCGACGGCGCTGATGATGTCGGCCACCGAAACGGCCGCCAGCGGCTTGGCCAGGGTGTAGCCGCCGCCCGGCCCGCGCGTGCTCGCCACCAGACGATTGCGGCGCAGTTTGCCGAACAGCTGCTCCAGATAGGAGAGCGAAATTTTCTGGCGTTCGGCAATGCCGGCCAGCGTCACCGGGCCTGCATGCTGGCGCAAGGCCACGTCGATCATCGCCGTCACCGCAAAACGCCCTTTGGTTGTCAGTCTCATGGGGTACCTCGTCAGGATCGCTTGTTCGTTAAAGGAAGGACAGTCAGCTTTCCGACTGTTGATGCGAAGATATAGTTCCCGATAAAAATAGTCAAGTATTCAATCCACGATTTTGGACAAATGATTGGGATCGAACTTGTCGGCCACGGCGACATCGTCCTCGATCGAGACGCCGGCGTGCTCCATGATCTTGAGCAACGCGGCGAGGCGACGATCGGTCTCGACCGCATGATCGAGCAGTCCGTGGATCGCCTGCGCGACCGGATCGTCCCCGTTTTTCGTGACCGCATAGGCCGAGAATCCAAGATTTTCGGCCTTCTCCTGGCGCGCCTCGGCTTGCCCCGCTTCGACGATGCGCGCCGGGATGCCAACCGCCGTCGCGCCGGGGGGCACTTCGCGCACCACCACGGCGTTCGAACCGATCTTCGCGCCCTCGCCCACCGTGATCGGACCGAGCACCTTGGCGCCCGCGCCGATCACCACGCCGCGCTCGAGCGTCGGATGGCGCTTGCCCTTGTTCCAGGAAGTACCGCCCAGCGTCACGCCGTGATAGAGCGTGCAACCCTCCTTGATCACGGCCGTCTCGCCGATGACGACGCCCATGCCGTGGTCGATGAAAACGCGCCGGCCGATCGTCGCGCCAGGGTGGATCTCGATGCCGGTGAGGAAGCGGGTGAAATGGGAAAACAGCCGCGCCAGCCAGCGCAGCCGATATCTCCACAACCAGTGGGAGAAGCGGTGCAGCGTCAGGGCATGGAAGCCCGGATAGCAGGTCAGCACTTCCCACGTGGAACGGGCGGCGGGATCGCGCTCGAACACGCAGGCGACATCTTCACGCAGGCGGGAAAACATGGATTCGTATGAAGCCTTAAAGATTTTGGGGGAATTCTAGAATTCCCGATAACACCGGTCAACTTAATATCGCTAATGGCAATATCAAGCGCCGCTACTGAGCGCGATGCCGCTTTCCGGTCGGCTGCCGGAACGAGGCCAGCAGGCCGCGCAGGATGTTGACCTCCTCCTTTTCCAGCCCTGCGCGCGCGAACAGGCGGCGCAGGCGCAGCATCAGCCGCCCGGGCTTTTCCGGATCGAGAAAGCCGCTCGCGAGGGCCTCGCCTTCCAGATGCGCGATCAGCCCTTCGATTTCGTCGTGCGTCGCGGGCGTGCCGGACTCGGTAAAAGTCGGCGCTGGCGGGACGGCATCCAGTGCCAGACGCAGTTCGTAACACACGACTTGCACGGCGGCGGCGAGGTTCAGCGAAC
Organism: uncultured Methyloversatilis sp.; assembly: GCA_964586275.1. Taxonomy (GTDB): domain Bacteria; phylum Pseudomonadota; class Gammaproteobacteria; order Burkholderiales; family Rhodocyclaceae; genus Sulfuricystis. Next base: position 20,302 of record CAZPIE010000004.1, read on the forward strand.
TGTACGCGGGATTCGCGGGAATCATTGCCCAGAGGTTGCACAAAGCGAGTTCCTCGTTCGATAGCCCCGCGGTTTCGTTGCCGAACACCAGCGCCACCTCCCCCGTCGCCCCCGCCAGCGCCACTTTGGCCGCACCCTCCCGCGCCCACAAGGGTGCGGTCGCCAGGTCGCGCCGGCGCGCAGTCAATGCGAGCGCCAGCGTCACGCCCTGCAGCGCTTCGGCCAGGCTGCCGACAACCCGCGCAGCGGCCAGCACGTCGCCCGCGCCGGAGGCCATCGCCTCCGCCTGCGGATCGGGAAATATTTTGGGATTGACCAGCACCAGACGGGAAAAACCCATCGTCTTCATGGCACGCGCGGCCGCGCCGATGTTGCCGGGATGGCTGGTATGCGAGAGCACGATGCGCACGCGCTGAAAGCTTTCGGGCGGCGGCAGGGCCGACGGTTTAGAATTCATCAACTTTTCCAACAAGAGTCTGCCATGCATCCCATGCTCAACACGGCCATCAAGGCCGCCCGCCGCGCCGGCAGCGTCATCAGCCGCGCCAGCCTCGACCTCGGCCAGATCAAGGTCGGCGTCAAGCAGCAGAACGATTTCGTCACCGAGGTCGACCGCGCCGCAGAAACCGCCATCATCGACACGCTGCGCGAAGTCTATCCCACGCACGCCATCCTTGCCGAGGAGTCCGGCCACAGCAGCAACAGCGATTCCGCCGAATACCAGTGGATCATCGACCCGCTCGACGGCACGACCAATTTCATCCACGGCTTTCCGCAATACGCGATATCGATCGCGCTGGCGCACAAGGGCGTGCTGACCCAGGCGGTGGTGTTCGACCCGAACCGCAACGAACTGTTCACCGCCAGCAAGGGCGCGGGCGCCTTCCTCAACGATAAAAGGATCAGAGTCAGCAAGTGCGTCAAGCTCGACGAAGCCCTCCTCGGCACGGGATTCCCCTATCGCATGTTCGACCATGTCGAACCCTACCTCGCGATCTTCAAGGAAATGACGCGCCGCTGCGCCGGCGTGCGGCGCCCCGGCTCCGCCTCGCTCGACCTTTCCTGGCTGGCGGCCGGCCGCATCGACGGTTTCTGGGAGTTCGGCCTCGCCCCGTGGGACATGGCGGCCGGCGCCCTGCTGATCCAGGAAGCGGGCGGCCTCGTCAGCGACCTGTCCGGCGAGGCCAACTACCTGAAGACCGGCAACATCGTCGGCGGCACGCCCAAGGTGTTCGCGCAACTGCTGCAGGCGATCCAGCCCCATCGCACGCCGGCGCTACAGTCCTGAAGGTTATTGTCGTAAACTCCACGCATCCGAACATACAACTTTCGTCCTACTGACATACTTGGCGGGAAGGAAGGGAGGCGTCGAGAAGTCATGGAGTATCGCGACAGCATCGAGAAAAGCGCGGAATACCTGCGCCTGGCCCTGCCGCTGATGACCCGGCAGGCCGCCGGCCTGCATCCGGTCAGCTACGCCGTCTGGTACGAGTATGTGTCCGGCATCAACCCGGCGCTGCGCCAGCGCATCGACGAACTGACGCGGAACGGGCAGACCCTCGATGAAAACGCCGTCCAGCGGCTGTATCGCGAGCACATCGCCGAAATCGACGAAACCATCGCGCGCCGCGTCAGCCAGGACTTCGAAAAGCTCATGGCCGACATATCCGCCAGCACCGCGCAGGCCGCCGACGAGGCGGGCAGCTTCGGCCAGGCGCTGGAACGCTGGTCTTCCGACGTCGCCGCCGGCAAATCCACCACCCCCCTGTCGCATGGCATCGCCGACCTGCTCAAATACTCCCGCGACATGCAGCAGACGGTCAAGTCGCTCGACGCGCGCCTAGAAGACAGCCGTCGCGAAGTCGAAGCCCTGCAGCAGGAAGTGCGGCGCGCCCGCGAGGAAGCGATGATCGACGGCCTGACCGGCCTCGCCAATCGCCGCAGCTTCGACAGCACGCTGGCGGAATGCCTCGCCGCCAGCGCGGACGATACGCCCGGGCCGAGCCTGCTGATCGCCGACATCGACCATTTCAAGCGCATCAACGACAGCTATGGCCACCTGTTCGGCGACAAGGTGATCCGCGCGATCGCGACGATCCTGCGCGACAACATCAAGGGCAAGGATCTCGCGGCGCGTTACGGCGGCGAGGAGTTCGTCGTCGTCCTGCCGGAAACCCCGCTCGACGGCGCCCACACCCTCGCCGAGAAGATCCGCAGGGTCGTCGAGAACTCCCGCATCAAGCGTTCCGGAAGCAATGAAGCCGTCGCCAACGTGACGATCTCCCTCGGCGTCGCCTGCCGGCATCCCGGCGAATCGGAGCAGCAACTCATCGCACGCGCCGACGCGGCGCTCTACCAATCAAAACAGCAGGGCCGCAACCGCGTCACGCTCGCCGCGGCCTGCGCCTGAGGAAATCTGCGCGCACGCGTTGACACGCCGCAATCCGTTGGTAGAATGCGCGACTTCCTGCGGGAGTAGCTCAGTTGGTAGAGCGCAACCTTGCCAAGGTTGAGGTCGCGAGTTCGAGACTCGTCTCCCGCTCCAGGTTTCCGGGAAAGCCCCGGCTTTCCTGCCTGTAGTTCACCGACAGGCAACGGCGCGATAGCAAAGCGGTTATGCACCGGATTGCAAATCCGTGTAGGTCGGTTCGACTCCGGCTCGCGCCTCCACCCCTCCTAGAAAATCTCGCTGCCCAGGCCCGCGATCGCGGTATCGCCGGCCTTGATGCTTTCGGCCAGCCCGGCTGCACGCGGCAGCTGGTGGTCGGCGTAGAAGCGCGCCGTCGCGATCTTGGCGCGGAAGAAGGACTGGTCGTCGTCGCCGCTGTCGAGGTGGCGCGCCGCGGCGAGCGCGGCGCGGCCCATCATCCAGCCGCCGCACACCGTCGCCGCGAGGTCGAGGTAGGGCACCGCGCCCGTGAGCACTGCCGACAGCGCCGTCTTGGCGTTGGCCGCCAGCCATTCGGTCGCGCCGATCCAGTCTTGCAGCGCCGCGCCGAGCTTCCGGCCCATCGCCTGCAACTCGGGGCGTGAAGAGGCGCCGAGGGCCTTGGCCGTCGCCGCCACTTCGCCGAACACCACCTGCGCCGTCGCACCCTGGTCGCGCATCAGCTTGCGGAACAGCAGGTCGTTGGCTTGTATCCCTGTTGTGCCCTCGTAGATGGTGGTGATGCGCGCATCGCGCCAGTGCTGCGCGGCGCCGGTCTCCTCGATGAAGCCCATGCCGCCGTGGATCTGGATGCCGAGCGAGGCGACCTCGATGCCCATCTCCGTGCTGCCGCCCTTGACGATCGGGATCATGAACTCGGCGAGGTAGAGGGCGCGCTTCCTGGCCTCCTCGTCCGCCGTCGCGTGCGCGCGGTCGAGCAAGCCGGAGCTGTAGTAAGCCAGCGCGCGGCAGGCCTCGATGCGCGACTTCATCGTCATCAGCATGCGGCGGATGTCCGGGTGCTGGTCGATGGTGACCAGCGCCTCGCCGGTCACCGCGTTGCGGCCCTGCTTGCGCTCGCGCGCATAAGCGCGCGCCTGCTGGTAGGCGCGTTCGGCGATGGCCACGCCCTGCAGGCCGACGCTCCGGCGCGCCTCGTTCATCATGATGAACATGTACTCGAGACCGCGGTTCGGCTCTCCGAGCAGATAGCCGACAGCCCCGCCATTGTCGCCATACGCCATCACGCAGGTCGGGCTGGCGTGGATGCCCAGCTTGTGTTCGAGCGACACGCACACCGCGTCGTTGCGCGCGCCGAGCGAGCCGTCGGCATTGACGAGAAATTTCGGCACCAGGAACATCGAGATGCCCTTCACGCCGGGCGGCGCGTCGGGCAGGCGGGCGAGCACGAGGTGCACGATGTTCTCCGTCATGTCGTGGTCGCCGTAGGTGATGAAAATCTTCTGGCCGAAGACGCGGTAGCTGCCGTCGGCCTGCGGGTCGGCGCGTGCGCGGATCAGCGCCAGGTCGGAGCCGGCCTGCGGCTCGGTCAGGTTCATCGTGCCGCTCCAGGCGCCGGTGACCATTTTTTCGAGGTAGATGGCTTTCAGTTCGTCGCTGGCGCAGGTCAGCAGGGCGGACACGGCACCCGAGGTCAGCAGCGGACCGAGGGAGAAGGACATGTTCGCCGACTGCGCCATCTCCATCACGGCGATGCCCAGCACTTCCGGCAGCCCCTGGCCGCCGAACGCCTGCGGCTGGGTGATGCCGCTCCAGCCGGCTTCGCAGTACTGGCGGTAGGCCTCCTTCCAGCCCGGCGGGGTGACGACGCCGCCGGCCACCAGGGTGCAGCCCTCCTTGTCGCCGACGCGATTCAACGGCGCCAGCACTTCGCCGGAGAACTTCGCGGCCTCCTCGACGATGGCGTCGGCGACGTCCGGCGTTGCCTCCTCGAAGCCCGGCAGCTGACAGATCTCCGGCAAGCCGGCCAGTTCGTCCATGACGAAGCGCATTTCCTTGACAGGCGCGCGATAGTCGCTCATTTTCCGTTTCCTTCTCTTCGGGATAGTTGTGCATTCAGGGTCGCGCGGGCGAACCTTCGTCCTTGAGGGCGCGCCGCAGGATCTTGCCGACATTGGTCTTCGGCAGGTCGTCGCGGAACTCGACGTGCTTGGGCACCTTGTAGCCGGTGAGCACGGTACGGCAATGCGCGATCAGGGCCTGCTCGTTGAGCGCCGCATCCTTGCGCACCACGAAGATCTTCACGGCCTCGCCGGAATGTTCGTCCGCGACGCCGATCGCCGCGACCTCCAGCACGCCGGGGTGCAGGGCGACCGCCTCCTCGACCTCGTTCGGATAGACGTTGAAACCGGAGACCAGAATCATGTCCTTCTTGCGATCCACCAGGAAAACGAAGCCCTGCTTGTCCATGTAACCCATGTCGCCGGTGCGCAGGAAGCCGTCGGCGCCGAGCACCGCCGCGGTTTCATCCGGGCGCTGCCAGTAGCCCTTCATCACCTGCGGACCGCGAATGCAGATCTCGCCGACCTGCATCAGCGGCACCTCGTGGCCGCTGTCGTCGCGGATCGACACATCGGTGGATGAAATCGGCAAGCCGATCGCGCCGTTGAATTCCTTCATGTCGAGCGGATTGATGGTCGCCGCGGGCGAAGTCTCGGTCAGGCCGTAGGCCTGCAGCAGCGGCACGCCGGTCACCTGCTTCCAGCGCTCGGCCACCGGCGCCTGCACCGCCATGCCGCCGCCGAGCGTGATGTTCATCGTCGAGAAATCGAGCTTGGCGAACTCGGGATGGTTGAGCAGCGCGTTGAACAGCGTGTTCACGCCGGTCACCACGCTGACGGGGTACTTGCTCCACTGCTTGATGAAGTTGGGCAGGTCGCGCGGATTGGCGATCAGCAGGTTGCGTGCGCCGACCATCAGGAAGGTCAGGCAGTTCGCCGTCAGCGCGAAGATGTGGTAGAGCGGCAGCGCGGTGACGATGAACTCGCCGCCCACGCGAATCTGCGGCTTGATCCAGTTGTAGGCCTGCACCACGTTGGCGCAGATGTTGCCGTGGGTCAGCATCGCGCCCTTCGACACGCCGGTCGTGCCGCCGGTGTATTGCAGGAAGGCGATGTCGTCATGGCCGAGCGGCGCGGGCGTGAAGCCGTTGCGGCCTCCTGCCGCCAGCGCGGCGGCGAAGCTGAGCGAACCGGGCAGGTTCCACGCCGGCACCAGCTTCTTGATGCGCCGGACCACAAAGTTCACCAATGCGCCCTTCAGGCCGCCCAGCATTTCACCCATGGGAGTGACCACGACGTGCCTGACCGCCGTTTTGGCGATCGATTTCTCTAGCACATGGGCAAAGTTCTCGACGATGACGATCGCCACCGCGCCGGAGTCCCTGAGCTGGTACTCCAGTTCGCGCGGCGTGAACAGCGGGTTGCAGTTGACCACCACGCCGCCGGCGCGCAGCGTGCCGAACAGCGCCACCGGGTATTGCAGCAGGTTGGGCATCATCAGGGCGACGCGGTCGCCCTTCCGTATGCCCAGCGACTGCAGCCAGCCGGCGAAGGCGCGGCTTTTTTCATCGAGCTGGCGGAACGCCATCTCCTTGCCCATGCTGATGTAGGCGACCTGGTCGCCGAAATCGGCGCAGGCCTTCTCGAACAGCGCCACCAGCGAAGGCACGTTGTCGATGCCGATGTCGGCGGGAATTTCCTTCGGGTAACTCTGCAGCCAGACTTTTTCCATATCGCCTCCTCCGTGGTATCCGTCCTGGCAGCGTTTCCGATGATCGCGCTCTAGCCCGCAGCCCGGATTGTCGCCGAAAACCCGTTTTTCTCAGAGACGTTCGAAGATGCCGGCGGCACCCATGCCGGTGCCGATGCACATCGTGACCATGCCGTACTTGCCGCCGGTGCGGCGCAAACCATGCACCACGGTGGCGGTACGGATGGCGCCGGTCGCGCCGAGCGGATGGCCGAGGGCGATCGCGCCGCCGAGGGGATTCACCCTGGCCGGATCCAGGCCCAGTTCCTTGATGACGGCGAGCGACTGCGCGGCGAAGGCTTCGTTGAGTTCGATCCAGTCGAGGTCGTCCTGCTGGATGCCCACCTGCGCCAGCACGCGGGGAATCGCCGCCACCGGGCCGATGCCCATGATCTCGGGCGCCACGCCGCCGACGGCATAGCCGGCGAAGCGCGCCAGCGGGGTCAAGTTCAATTCTTTCAGGAGCTTTTCGGAAACCAGCATGACGGCGCCGGCGCCGTCCGACATCTGCGAGGAATTGCCCGCCGTCACCGAGCCCCTGGCATGGAACACCGGTTTGAGCTTGGCCAGTTTCTCCAGGCTGGAATCCGGGCGCGGGCCTTCGTCGTTTTCCGCGACGCGCTCGCGCAGCCTGATCGCGCCGGTCTTCAGGTCGGGCAGATGCTCCCTGATCGCGTAGGGCGCGATCTCGGCCTTGAAGTGGCCGGCCGCGATCGCGGCAACCGCGCGGCGGTGCGACTCGACCGCGAAGGCATCCTGCGCCTCGCGCGTAATCTGCCACTGGCTGGCGACCTTCTCGGCCGTCAGGCCCATGCCGTAGGCGATGCCGAGGTTTTCCTCCTTCTCGAAGATGGCCGGGTTCATCGCCATCTTGTTGCCCATGATCTGCGGCATCACGGTCATCGACTCGGTGCCGGCGGCGATCATCGCGTCGGCGAGGCCGAGGCGAATCTGGTTGGCGGCATCCGCCACCGCCTGCACGCCCGAAGAGCAGAAGCGGTTGATGGTCATGCCCGGCACGGTGATCGGCAATCCGGCCAGCAGCAGTCCGATGCGCGCCACATTCATGCCCTGTTCGGCTTCCGGCATTGCGCAGCCGACGATCACGTCGCCGATGCGCGCCGGATCGATGCCGGGAACCTGGGCCAGCACGGCCTTGATGGCGTGGGCCAGCATGTCGTCGGGGCGCACGTTGCGGTACATGCCGTTGCGCTTCGCCACCGGCAGGCGGGTGGCGGCGACGATGTAGGCATCCTGTATTTGTTTGCTCATGTGTCAGCTCTCCTTGGCGCGCAAATCAGTTGCGCAGCGGCTTGCCGGTGTCCATCATGTGCCGGATGCGCGCCTGGGTTTCCGGCGTCTTCAGCAGTTCCATGAAGTAACGGCGCTCGACGGTGATCAGCCATTCCTCGTCGACCAGGCTGCCGGTCTCGATTTCGCCGCCGCACAGGGCGATGGCGGCGTACTTGGCGCATTTGTAGTCGTGCGCGGAGATCATGCCGCCCTCCTTCATGTTCACCAGCATCATCTCGAAGGTGGCGATGCCCGTCCGGCCGGCCACCGGAATGTCGCGCGCCATCAGCGGCGGGGCATAGCCGGCGTCGGCCAGCGCGCGCGCCTCCTTGAGAGCAACATAGAGCAGTTCGTGGGCGTTGCAGAGGATGGTGTCGGACGGCCGGGCGAAACCGAAGTCGATGGCTTCCAGCGCGCTCTTGGCCACCTTCGCCATCGCGATGGTCTGGAATACCGGCTGCAGGAAGTTGAACAGTTCGCCCGGCGTCGCCGTTTGCGCCGCCCATTCGGCCGCGCGCAGGGCAAACTCCTTGCAGCCGCCGCCCGCCGGGATCAGGCCGACGCCGGCCTCGACGAGGCCGACATAGCTCTCCAGCGCCAGCACGCGCTTGTCGGCCTGCATGAGGAACTCGCAGCCGCCGCCCAGGGCGAGGCCCTGCACCGCGGCGACCACCGGGATCTGCGAATACTTCAGGGTCTGCGCGGTGCGCTGGAACTTTTCCACCGTCCGTTCCAGCAGCTCGAACTGCCCGGCCGCGCAGGCTTCGGCCACCTGCTTGAGGTTGGCGCCCACGGCGAACGGCGCCTCGTGCCAGATCACCACGCCATCCAGCGTCGTCTCGGCCTGGCGCACGGCGGCGAGAATGCCTTCGAGCACCTCGTTGCCCAGCGTATGGTTCTTCGAGATCACCGAGAGGATGCCGATGCCGGCATCGACCGCCGGCAGGCGCCACAGCCGCACGCCTTCATTCTGGTAGAGCGTCTCGCCCGAAGCCTCCGGCGTGCGGGCGCCGGCCCCCAGCACCTGCTCCGGGAACAGTTGGCGTCCGTACACCGGTAGTGCGGAACGCGGCGCGTAGGCTTTGCGCGCTGCGGACCACGAGCCTTCCGGCGCGTGCACGCCGCTGCGGCCATCCGTCACCCAGGCCGGCAACGGGGCATCGCTCATCGCCTTGCCGGCCGCGATGTCGGCGGCGACGGCCTGCGCGATGTCGTTCCAGCCGGCCGCCTGCCAGGTTTCGAACGGCCCCTGCGTCCAGCCGAAGCCCCAGCGCATGGCGAAATCGACATCGCGGGCGTTGTCGGCGATGTGCTCCAACTGCACGGCGCAGTAATGGAAGACATCGCGGAAGATGGCCCAGAGAAACTGCGCCTGCGGATGGCCGGAGGCCCGCAGGGCGGCGAACTGCTCGGCCGGATTGCGAATCTTCAGGATGGCCTCGACCTCCTCGGCCACTTCTCCGGCCGAAGTCCGGTAGTCCTGCTGCGCGAGGTCGAGGACCTGGATTTCCCTGTCCTGTTTCCGGAAGATGCCGCAGCGGGTCTTCTGTCCCAGCGCGCCCTTGCCGACCAGCGCGGCAAGCCATGCCGGCGCGGCGAAATAGCGATGCCAGGGATCGTCCGGCAGGCTGTCCTGCATCGTCTTGATGACGTGCGCCAGCGTGTCGAGGCCGACCACGTCGGCGGTGCGGTAGGTCGCGCTCTTCGGCCGGCCGATGCGCGGCCCGGTCAGCGCATCGACGACGTCGAAACCGAGTCCGAAAGCCGCCGTATGGTGCATGACGGCGAGCATCGAGAACACGCCGACGCGGTTCGCCACGAAGTTCGGCGTATCCAGCGCGCGGATGACGCCCTTGCCCAGCCGCGAAACCAGCCAGGTCTCCAGCGCATCCAGCGTGGCCGCATCGGTCTGGCGGGTCGCGATGATCTCGACCAGGTGCATGTAGCGCGGCGGGTTGAAGAAATGGATGCCGCAGAAACGCGGGCGCACCGCCGCGGGCAGCCCCTCGGCGAGCAGGTTGATCGACAGGCCCGAGGTATTCGATGCGACGATGGCGTCGGCCGACAGATGCGGGGCGATCTTCGCGTAGAGCTCGTTCTTCCAGTCGGTGCGCTCGGCGATCGCCTCGATCACCAGGTCGCAGCCGGCCAGCAGCGGCAGGTGCTCCTCGTAGTTGGCGGCGTCGATGAACTTGAGCCTGCTTTTGCTGGCGAGCGGCGCTGGCTCGAGCTTCTTGAGCCCGTCGAGGGCCTGCTGCACGATGCCGTTCTTGTCGCCATCCTTGGCGGGCAGGTCGAACAGCACGACCGGCACCCTGGCATTGGCCAGATGGGCGGCGATCTGCGCCCCCATCACCCCGGCGCCGAGCACGGCAGCCTTTCTTACGATCAGTTTGCTCAAACGATCCTCCTTTCACTGCGGGAAAGCACGGGATGCACGTCGATCCGTACCGGGCGTTGCCTCGCCCCTGGCAAGGGACTTTTCGGCAAGCATGGATGGGGAGAAACGGTATTAAACGAACGTTTGAATTATATGAAACACCCCCCCGCTGTCAAGCTCAATATTTTCATGTCCGCCGACACCATTCTTAGTGGCCCGCTGTATGATCGGCAAGCCTGGCCGGAAGCGGGGCAGAGATGAAATGGACTCGATGCCTGGACTCCGAAGCGCCAAAATCGACTAAAACCAAAAGCAACCAAGACCGGGATTTCCGGCATCACGAGGAGGATATTGCATGAGACAGGAAACAGGGAGTGCGCGTGCCCCGCAGTTTCGTTGCAGCAGGATCGGTGCTGCAATTGCCTTGGCGCTGGCGGTCGGGACGCCTTCGGCTTACGCCTTCGAATTCAAGTCCGGCGAAGTCACCGGCAGTTTCGACACCACCGTCTCCCTGGGCGCCCAGTGGCGCATGCAGAGCCGCGATCCGGGGCTGGTCAGCATCGCCAACGGCGGCACCTCGCGCGATCCGAACTCCGACGACGGCAACCTGCGCTACGACCGCGGCGACGTGGTGTCGACCCTGCTCAAGGCCACCCACGACCTCGACCTCAAGTACCGCAATTTCGGCGCCTTCGTGCGCGCCAGCTATTTCTACGATTTCGCCGTGCATGACAAGGGCAACCTGTTTCCCGCCACCCGCGACGAACTCGGCGACGGCGGCGAAATTCTCGACGCCTACCTGCGCGGCAATTTCGACATCGGCGGCCGCAACCTCAACCTGCGTCTCGGCAAGCAGGTGGTGAGCTGGGGCGAGAGCACCTTCATCCAGAACGGCATCAACGTGCTCAACCCGCTCAACGTCAGCCGCCTGCGCGCGCCGGGCTCCGAACTGAAAGAGGGCCTCATCCCGACCATGATGGTCCACGCCCAGCAGGAAATCACCAACAACCTGAGCGTCGAACTGGCGCTGCTGACCGAGTGGAAGAAAACCAAGATCGACCC
>CAZPIE010000005.1:0-27349 GCA_964586275.1 uncultured Methyloversatilis sp.
TTCTGGAATGGCTGCCTTTTTCAGGCGGCCAGATGCGCGCCGACCTGATTGCCGGGGTGACGGTGGCCCTGGTGCTGGTGCCGCAAGCGATGGCCTATGCGCAGCTCGCCGGCTTGCCGGCGTATTACGGCCTCTATGCCTCTTTCCTGCCGGTCATCGTCGGCGCGCTCTGGGGCTCGTCGCGCCAGCTGGCCACCGGGCCGGTGGCAATGGTGTCGCTCTTGACCGCTTCGGCGCTCGCGCCGCTGGCGGCGGGGCCGGACCACTACCTGACGCTGGTGGTCATGCTGGCATTGGTGGTGGGCATCGTGCAGTTCTCGCTGGGTCTGTTCAAGCTCGGGGCGGTCGTCAATCTGCTTTCCCACCCGGTCATCATCGGCTTCACCAACGCCGCCGCGATCATCATCGGCCTGTCCCAGCTCAGCAAGCTGCTCGGCGTGCCGATGGAGCGCTCCGACAGCTTTGTCAACGACATCTATGGCGTATTGCTGCAGGTCGGCAACACTCACTTGCCGACCCTGGCGATGGGCCTCGGCGCGCTGATCGGCATGTTGCTGCTCAAGCGTTTTTTGCCCAAACTGCCGAACGTGCTGATCGCCGTGATGGTGACCACGATCCTCAGTTGGCAGATCGGCTTCGAGCAAAACGAAAAAGTCCGGCACGAGGAAATCGCCGATCCGGACGTGCGGGAGCTCGTCGTTGGTTACATCAACGGCGTCGCGAACATTCGCAGCCTCAAGGAAGCGCAGGCTGCGCGCGGCGTGGAGCTGCGCGCGCTGGTCAAGGACAAGGACGTCGCGGGCGCTGCCGAAATCGAACACCAGTCCGAACTGATCGGGCTGTCCATCGACAACCTCGAAAGCGAGAACAAGCTGCGCATGGCGAGTCTGCGCAAACTCAAGTTTGTTCGTGGCGCCGATCCCGAGACACAGTCCCCGCGGCTTTACCTCGAGAATCAGCTCCCGCCGGGAGGCGCGGTCGATGAAACGGTATGGCGCATCGTCCGCATCGGCGCGGACGGCCAGCTTCATCTGGCCGGCGGCGGCGAGGTCGTCGGCACGATCCCCTCCGGCCTGCCCGAGTTCAAGTGGCCGTCCGTGACCTGGAGCGACCTGACCAATCTGCTGTCGATCGCCGTGGTGATTTCGCTGGTCGGCTTCATGGAGGCGATTTCCATCGCCAAGGCGATGGCCGCCAGAACGCGCTCCCGCATCGATCCCGACCGCGAGCTGATCGGCCAGGGACTGGCCAACGTCGCCGCGGCGTTTTCCCAGGGCTATCCGGTCAGCGGCTCGTTTTCCCGCTCTGCGGTCAACCTCAATGCCGGCGCCGTGACCGGGCTGTCTTCGGTGATTACCGGCCTGCTCGTGCTGCTGACCCTGCTGTTCCTCACCGGACTGCTTTACCACCTGCCCCAGACCGTGCTCGCCGCGGTGATCATGGTAGCCGTCGCCGGCCTCGTGAACTTCGGCGCGATTCGCCATGCCTGGCAGACGCATCGCCATGACGGCATTGCCGCCACCATCACCTTCGTTGCCACCCTGGCCTTCGCGCCGCATCTGGACCTCGGCATTCTGACCGGCGCCGTGATCGCGATCGTGCTGCTCTTGCATCGCCGCATGCGGCCGCGCGGCGAGATTCTCGGCCAGCATCCGGACGGCGTGCTGGCCGGCCTCGACACGCACAAGCTCAAGCCGATCAGCGAGAATTTCGTTCCGGTGCGTTTCGACGGCGAACTGAGCTTCGTCAATGTGTCCTATTTCGAGGACATCGTGCTCGAGACGCTGGCGCGCTTTCCCAAGGCGCAGGCCATCCTCCTCATCGGCAGCAGCATCAACGAGATCGATGTCTCCGGCGAGGAAAAATTGCGCGAGATCGCCGGGCGACTCGACCAAATGGGCGTCAGGCTCTACGTCAGCGGCCTCAAGCATCAGGTGATGAAGGTGCTCGAGCGCGCCCGCATTTACGAGACGCTGCCGAAAGACCGGTTCTATCGCTCCAAGGAGCAGGCGTTGCGCGATCTGCTGGCGAAATACGACGCGCCGGCCGGGACGATGGAGGCGCAGGCGTGAGCTTCGAACCGGTCGTGCTCTTCTTCCTGCTCGGCGTCGTCGCCGGGCTGGCCCGTTCCGACCTGAAGATTCCGGGCGCGATCTACGAGGCGCTGTCGATCTTCCTGCTGCTGGCGATCGGCCTCAAGGGCGGCGTCAAGCTGGCCGAATATCCCCTGGCTTCCCTGTTCTTCACCAGCCTGGTTGTCGTGGGGGTCGCTGCCCTGATTCCACTCGTCGCCTTTCCGGTGCTGCGCCATCTCGGCCGGATGAGCCGACCCGATGCAGCCTCGATCGCGGCGCATTACGGCTCGGTCAGCGTCGTGACCTTTTCGGTGGCCGCCACCTTCCTCGATCAGCACGCGGTCGCTTACGAAGGGCACATGATCGTCTATCTCGTGCTGCTCGAGTTCCCTGCGCTGATCATCGGCGTCCTGCTGGCGCGCGCCGGTACCGGGGGACAGACCCGCTGGGACCGGCTGCTTCACGAAGTGTTTTTCGGCAAGAGCATCCTGCTGCTGATCGGCGGCCTGGCGATCGGTTACTTCGCGGGGCCGAACGGCATCGCGCCGCTCGACAAGCTGTTCTTCGACCTGTTCAAGGGCTTACTGGCTTTTTTCCTGCTCGAAATGGGGCTGGTGGCCGCATCGCGCATCGCCGACCTGCGTCACTACGGCGCATTTCTCATCGGTTTTGCGGTCGTCACGCCGGTAGCGGCGGCGCTGCTGGGCCTCTTCCTTGGCCATGCGCTCGGCCTGAGCGAGGGCGGTGCGGTGCTGCTCGCCACGCTTTACGCCAGCGCGTCCTACATCGCCGCGCCGACGGCGATGCGCATCGCCGTGCCGGAAGCGAACCCGGCGCTGTCGATCGGCGCCTCGCTCGGCGTCACCTTTCCCTTCAACATCTTTGTCGGCATCCCGCTGTACTGGTGGATGGCCGGGCGCATCTACGCGGGTAGCTGAATGTCATGACGAACAAGTTGCAGCTGGTGATCATTACCGAAGGCGTCATCGAGGACACCATCCTCGAAGAGATTCTGGCGCTCGGCGCCAAGGGCTTCACGGTGAGCGAGGCGCGCGGTCTCGGTTCGCACGGCATGCGTTCCGGCCGCTGGACCGTGGGAGGGAATGTACGCATCGAGGTGGTTGGCGATGAGGACCTGATTGAGCGCATCGTGGCGACGCTGCAGGCAAAATATGATGCCGACTACGGCCTGCTGATGTACAGCTTTCCGGTTAATCTGCGCAACTGAGAATGCATAGATGCAAATCAGCTTGCGCACCTATGTGTTCATCGATGCCCTGCAGCCGCAGCTGGCCTCGTATCTGGCGACCTCGTCGCAGGGCTTCCTGCCGGTGCCGGGCGACGCCTGCCTGTGGATCGAGGTTGCGCCGGGCATGGCGGTGCACCGCCTCACCGATCTGGCGCTCAAGGCCACCAACGTGCACCTCGGCGAACAGGTGGTGGAGCGCTCCTTCGGCTCGATGGAAATCCACTATCGCAACCAGAGCGAAGTGACCGCGGCGGGCGACGCCATTTTGCATGCCCTCAACAGCCGCGAGGAGCAGCGCCATCACTGCCGCATCACCTGGCACGAGATCATCCGCGGCATCACCCCCGACCACGCCACGCTGATCAACCGCCAGCTGCGCAAGGGGTCGATGATCCTGCCGGGCAAGAGCATGTTCATCATGGAAACCGAACCGGCCGGCTACATCGTGTATGTCGCCAACGAGGCCGAGAAGGCGGCGCACGTGACGCTGGTCGACGTCAAACCCTACGGCAACTTCGGCCGCCTGACGATGATGGGCAGCGAAGCCGAGATGGCGGAAGCGCTGCGCGCCGCCGAACGCGCCGTCGCCGCGATCAACGAGCGCGCGCAAGGGCATGAGCCGCTCGTCTGAGTCGTCGGCGCCATGCTCCTATGCCGGTCGGCGCATTGCGCTGCTCACCCAGCACGGCAAGGAGACGGCGATCGCCCCCGCCCTGGAGACCGTGCTCGGCTGCCGCGTCGAGCGGGTGGGCGGTTACGACACCGACCAGCTTGGGACTTTTACCCGCGAGATTCCGCGCTTTGGCACCCAGCTCGAAGCGGCGCGCAAGAAGGCGCGGATCGGCATGGAGCTGACGGGCTTGCCACTCGGTCTTGCCAGCGAAGGCAGCTTCGGTCCCGACCCTTACGCCGGCATGTTCCCCTGGAACGTGGAGCTGCTGCTCTTCATCGACGACACGCTCGGGATCGAGGTCTGCGGGGTGTTTCAGGGACCGGGCGGCGGTGCGCATCTGCGCACGGGGGACTGGGCGGCGGTCGAGGACTTCGCCGGCAAGAGCGGCTTCCCTGCCCAGCATCTGGTGCTGCGGCCCGACGATGAGAACTCGCCGCATTTCATCAAGGGTATCGCCGATTGGACGGCGCTGCGAAACGCCTTCGCCTGGGCCAGGGATCTATCCGCTACGGGCCGGGTCTTCGTCGAGTTCGACCTGCGCGCACATGCCAATCCCGGCCGGATGGAGAATATCCGGCGCGCTGCCGAAGATCTGGCGGTCAAGCTCACCACGCCATGTCCCGCTTGCGGCGCCCCCGGCTTTGCCGTGGTCGATCGACTGAGCGGCCTGCCCTGTAGCGACTGCGGCGCCCCTACCCGGGAGCCGCGCGCCGACATCTGGGGCTGCATCCGCTGCGATCATCGCGAAACGCGCCCGCGCACGGATGCCGTCGCCGCCGACCCCGGCCGTTGCGATTACTGCAATCCCTGATCGATTTGCCAAGCCCATGCCTTTGCAAGCCGTGATTTTCGACGTCGACGGCACGCTTGCCGACACCGAAGAGGCGCATCGGCAGGCTTTCAATGCCGCTTTCGATGCGTTCGGACTGCCCTGGCACTGGGGTGCCGAACTGTATGCCGAACTGCTTGCGGTCGCCGGCGGCAAGGAGCGCATCGCCCATTACTGCCGTCTGGCCGCTCCGGCGTTTCTGGAGCAGGAGGATGCCGGGGACCGGATTGCCCGCCTGCATGCCCACAAGACGCAGTTCTACGAACGGCGCGTGGCGCTGGGCGAAGTGCCGGCCCGGCCCGGTGTCGTGCGGCTGATCCGCGCCCTGCGCGCCGCCGGGGTGCGACTGGCGATCGCCACCACGACATCGCGCGCCAATGTCGATGTCTTGCTGGCCGCCACCCTGGGCGAGTTGCCGGCGGACACTTTCGAGGTGATCGGCGCCGGCGAGCAGGCGGCGGCCAAGAAGCCGGCGCCCGACATCTATCGCTGGGTGCTGGACCGGCTTGGCCTGGCGGGTGCGGACTGCCTCGCGATCGAGGATTCGGCGAATGGCGTGCGCGCTGCGTTGGGGGCTGGCATCCCGGTACTGGTGACCGAGAGTTCCTGGACGCGCCACGACGATTTCAGCGGCGCCCTGGCCGTTCTGCCCGACCTGAGCGAGGTTGACCTCCAGCGGCTGGGCGACTGGCTGAGCCAAGCGAACAAAGCCTAGCTCGGCCGTTTTTTCCGGGGCGTCGGGCTGCCCGGCATCAGGGCCGGGGCTTCCGCCAGCAGGAAGGCGCGAAAGGTCTCGGCGACCGGCAGCAGAGATTTTTCGGCGCGGTGCACGACGAACCAGCGGCGGATGATCGGGGTGCCGGTCACCGGCAGGATGGCCAGACGCCCGACTTCGCATTCGAGACTGACGGCGTGCGCCGAGATGAATGCCAGGCCCAGGCCTGCCATCACGGCCTGCTTGATGTCTTCGTTGCTGATCAGCTCCATGTGATTCCGGGGCACGACGCCGGCATCGGCGAAATAGCGTTCCATCGTCGCGCGCGTTCCCGACCCGGGTTCGCGGATGATGAATGTCTCCTCGTTGAGCATGACGGGATCGATCTGCTTTTTCCGGGCGAGCGGGTGATCGGGGGCGGCGATGATGACAAGAGGGTGATCCGCGAAGGCTTCGGCCACGGTCGGAAAATCCTGCGGCGGCTGGCCCATGATCGCGAGGTCGACTTCGTTTTCGGCAAGCTTGCGCACGACGGTCTCGCGGTTGTAGACCCCGAGCTGGAGTTCCACGCCCGGCTGGCGGCGGCGAAATTCGGCAAGCAGGCGGGGAGCGAAATACTTGGCGGTGCTGATCACGCCGAGCGACAGGCGGCCGCCGCGAACCCCCTTGATGGCGTCGAGCGCCTCGCCCGCCTCGCGTAATTGCTGGGCGATGCGCCGCGCGTGGCGCGCCACCTCTTCGCCGGCTTCGGTGAGATAAACCCGCTTGCCGACCATTTCGGTCAGGGGCAGGCCGGCCTGCTCTTCGAGTTGCTTGACCTGCATCGACACGGCGGGTTGCGTGAGGTGCAGTTCCTCGGCGGCGCGCGAGAACGACAGGTGGCGCGCCACGGATTCGAAGACCTTGAGTTGACGCAAGGTGACGTGCTTCATCTCCAACGCTCTCCCGGCAACGGTACCGGCCAGACCGCACCGGCGATGTTGTTATGGGTGCGATCTTATCATTGCAGGAGGCAAGCTTTGCTGCTGCTTATGGTTTCTCGGGACTGCTGGGTCGCCGAGGCGCATATCGGGCCTCGCAATGAAAAACGCCAGCGTCGAACGTCGGCGCTGGCGTGACGGCACGGGGCTCGCTGCTTACTTAATCGGCGTCGTGCCGGTCGATGGCGCGGGCTTCTTGGGGGCGGCCTTGGGCGCGGGCTTGGGCGCGGGCTTGGCCGCAGGGGCCGCTGCGGGCGCAGGTGCGCCATCCACCTGCAGCCTGCCGCCGGTACCCAGGCCCTGGCCCTGCACCTGCTGCGCCTTGTAGTTGCGTAATGCGCGGATCATTTCGTTGTAGGCGTCGGTGAAGGCGGCGACGACGACCTTGCCCTGCGGCGTGTTGGAGTAACCGCCGAGCCCGGCGCCGGCGCCGCCGCCGAGCAGCACGCCGCCGAGGCTGAAGTCGGTGTTCTTCGAGGCGCCCTGCGATGCGGCGATCTGCACGCCGGAACGGTTGTCGATCAGGGTCAGCATCGTCGCGGCCTCGTTGGTGCGGATGCCGCCGGCAATGGCGCCGATGACGCCCAGACCACCACCGAGTCCCGCCAGGCCGCCGCCCAAGCCGGAGGTGTTGCGGCCGGAAACCAGCACTTCAGGGGTGATGCTGTAGTCGGCCGCGACCATCTGGCCGCCGCCGAAGTTGCTGCCGGAACGTGCCTGCCCGGCGCCCGCGATCTGCCGTTCGCGTTCCATCGCCTGGAAGGCGCGGCCACGTTCGACGATGACGAAGCAGTTGCTCTGCTGCATCAGCAGACGCAGCACCGGCGTGGTCGAGCCAAGCTTGTATTCGGTGGTGAAGATACGATACCACTCGGCGGAGGTTTCTTCGACCAGCGCGGCGGTGCCCAGCGGGCTGTCGCATTTTTCGAGTTGGCTGTTGGCATTTTGCGCGGAACCGCCCGCCGCGGAACCCGTGGCGACGGTGTCCGCATCCTTGGAACCGATGGTCGGGCCGGTGCTGACGCAGCCGGAGAGCAGGGCGGCCACGACGGCGGCGCCGAGAATGGAATGGCGGTTGGCAAGTTGCATTATGATGTCCTCCGGTTAAAAGATTGGCGCGCCCATTCTAACCAGCCGGGACGGCGCTATCAATGACCCCCGCATCCCGCAAGGTTGGTGCCGGCGACCCGGCGCCGCCCACCATGAAAATGCCAAAAACATGCTGCATGGCAATAACTTTTTCCTTATCGTGACTATAAGAAAAAGTGACTGGTGCTTATGGATTCCGCCCATTAGAGTTTGCCCATCCGCACGGTGATCGCACGGTGGTCAGCGAATCGCCGGAAACCGTTTCTCCACTCCCTCTGGCGTTTTTGCCAGTTTGGCCCCGCCTCCGCCGCAAGACGGAGGCGGGGGTTTTTCTCGAGTCATGGGAGAATGCGGCCTGCGGAATCCAACAATAAGGCTTTTACTGGCTGCCGAAAAGGAGGGAAACATGCAACAAGCGCGCATCACGCTGACCCAGTTCATGAACGAACAGCAGCGGAAAATCCCGGGCGCCACCGGCGATCTGACCGGCCTGCTCAACGACATCGTCACCGCGAGCAAGATCATCGCCAACCAGGTCGGCAAGGGTGCTTTGCTGGCCAGCGGCAAGGATTTGAACGAAAAACTGGAGTCGCTGGCCAACACGGTGATGCTCGATGCGGCCATGATGACCGGCCACCTGGCGGCGATCGCCTCCGAGGACCTGGAAGACATCAGCATTTCCCAGCCGCGCGGCAAGTATCTGCTGACCTTCGATCCGCTGAATGGCTCCGGCAATCTCGACATCAACTTCCAGACCGGCACGATCTTTTCGGTCCTGAAGGCGCCGGATGTCAAGCGCAAGCCGAAAGCGGAAGACTTCCTGCAGCCGGGCACGGAAATCGTCTGCGCCGGCCTGATCCAGTACGGCGCGTCGACGCGCCTGATCTTCACCACCGGCCATGGCGTCGATGGCTTCACGCTCGATCGCGAGATCGGCGAATACGTGCTGACCCACCCCCAGATGACCATCCCCGAGGAGGCGACCACCTTCGCCGTGAATGCCTCGAACGAGAAGTACTGGGAACCGCCGGTGCGCCGCTACGTGCAGGAGTGCATGGCGGGCAAGGATGGTCCGCGCGGCAAGGATTTCGGCATGCGCTGGGTGGCCTCGCTGGTCGCCGAAGCCTATCGCATTCTCACGCGCGGCGGCGTGTTCCTCTATCCCCATGATGAGCGCACCCGCGACCGGGGCGGCCGTCTCGGCCTGATTTACGAAGCGAACCCGATCGCCTTCATCATCGAGCAGGCGGGCGGCGCCGCGATCACCGGCCGCACCCGCATTCTCGAGATCACGCCGTCCGAACTGCATCAGCGCGCCCCCTTCATCTTCGGTTCGAAGCACGAGGTCGAGCGCCTGCACCGTTATCATCAGGAATACGTCGAGGGCAAGGATCTGGACAGCTACGACATGCCGCTGTTCTCTTCCCGCTCGTTGTTCCGCTAATCCATTTCATCTCTTTCGGAGACGCTCATGTCGGTCAAGCATCCCATCATCGCCATCACCGGCTCATCGGGGGCGGGCACGTCCACGGTCACCAAGTCCTTCGCCAATGTCTTCCGGCGCGAAAAGATCACCGCCGCGATCATCGAAGGCGATTCCTTCCACAAGTACGACCGCAAGGCGATGAAGGAAGCCGCGGCCGAGCAGGCCAAGCAGGGCAACCACAACTTCAGCCACTTCGGCGCCGATGCCAACGAGCTGGAGCTGCTCGAGGGGTTGTTCAAGCAATATGGCGAGACCGGCACCGGCAAGCGCCGTTATTACCTGCACAACCACGAGGAGGCGGCGCCCTGGAAGCAGGAACCGGGCACTTTCACACCCTGGCAGGACCTGCCGCCTTCCGATCTGCTGTTCTACGAGGGTCTGCACGGCGGCGTCGTCACCGACAAGGTCAACGTCGCCCAGCATGCCGACCTGCTGGTCGGCGTGGTGCCGATCATCAACCTCGAATGGATCCAGAAGCTGATCCGCGACAAGGGCGCGCGCGGCTACTCGACCGAGGCGGTCGTCGATACCATCCTGCGCCGCATGCCCGACTACATCAACTACATCACCCCGCAGTTCTCGCGCACGCATGTCAATTTCCAGCGCGTGCCGACGGTGGATACCTCCAACCCCTTCATTGCCCAGGACATCCCGACGCCGGACGAGAGCTTCGTGGTGATCCGCTTCGCCAATCCGAAAGGCATCGACTTCCCCTACCTGCTGTCGATGATCCACGACTCCTTCATGTCGCGCCCCAACGTCATCGTCGTGCCGGGCGGCAAGATGGAGCTGGCGATGCAGCTGATCTTCACGCCGATGATCCTGCGCCTGATGGAAAACAAGCGACGCGCCACGGCCCTGTAAGCAAGCATTTCAACAACGACGAGCAAGGGGAATCGCGGATAATTCCCGGTTTCCCGGAGAGGAAACTTTCATGTCTGCCACATTCAGCGATTTCGAACCACCCGTGTTCAACAACCTGACCAGTGCGATCCGCGCCCTGGCCATGGACGCCGTACAGAAGGCCAATTCCGGCCACCCCGGCGCGCCCATGGGCATGGCCGAAATCGCCGAGGTGCTGTGGAACCACCACCTGCGCCATAATCCGGCCAACCCCAAGTGGGCCAACCGCGACCGCTTCGTGCTGTCCAACGGCCACGGCTCGATGCTGATCTACGCGCTGCTGCACCTGACCGGCTACGACGTGTCGATCGACGACATCAAGAGCTTCCGCCAGCTGCATTCGAAGACCCCGGGCCACCCCGAGTACGGCTACACCCCCGGCGTCGAAACCACCACCGGCCCGCTCGGCCAGGGCATCACCAACGCCGTCGGCATGGCGATGGCCGAGAAGCTGCTCGCCGACCAGTTCAACAAGCCCGGCCACGAGATCGTCGATCACCGCACCTGGGTCTTCCTCGGCGACGGCTGCCTGATGGAAGGCATCTCCCACGAAGCCTGCGCACTGGCCGGCACCTGGGGCCTGGGCAAGCTGACCGCCTTCTGGGACGATAACGGCATCTCCATCGACGGCCACGTCGAAGGCTGGTTTACCGACGACACGCCGAAGCGCTTCGAAGCCTACGGCTGGCACGTCGTCCCCAACGTCAATGGCCACGATCCCGAAGCCCTGCACGCCGCCATCGAGGCCGCCAAGGCGGTCACCGACAAGCCCTCGCTGATCTGCTGCAAGACCGTGATCGGCGCCGGTTCGCCCAACAAGGCCGGTACGCACGACGTGCATGGCGCGCCGCTGGGCGACGCCGAAATCGCCGCCGCCCGTCCGCACATCGGCTGGAACTTCGGCCCTTTCGAAATTCCCCGGGAAGTCTACGAAGCCTGGGATGCGAAGAAAAAGGGCGCCGAGTTGGAGGCGGCCTGGAATCGGAAGTTCGACCACTATGCCAAGGCGTTTCCCGCCGAAGCCGCCGAATTCAAGCGCCGCATGGCCGGCGAACTGCCTGCCAACTGGGCCGAGTTCGCGCAGCAGGCCATCGCCGCGATCGACGCCAAGGGCGAAAGCGTCGCGACCCGCAAAGCCTCGCAGATCGCCATCAACGCGCTGGCGCCGGCGCTGCCCGAGTTCATCGGCGGCTCCGCCGACCTGACCGGCTCCAACCTGACCAACTGGGCGGGCTGCAAGCACGTCTCCGGGAAGTCCTGCGGCAACTACATCTCCTACGGCGTGCGCGAATTCGGCATGGCGCACATCATGAACGGCATGGCGCTGCATGGCGGCCTGCTGCCCTTCGGCGGCACCTTCCTGATGTTCTCCGAATATGCCCGCAACGCCCTGCGCATGTCGGCGCTGATGAAGCAGCGTGTGATCTACGTGTTCACACACGATTCCATCGGCCTCGGCGAGGACGGCCCGACGCACCAGCCGATCGAGCAGATCGCCACGCTGCGCATGATCCCGAACATGGACGTCTGGCGTCCCTGCGATACGGTCGAAACCATCGTCGCGTGGACCCAGGCCGTCGAGAAGCAGTCCGGCCCGACCTCGCTGTGCCTGTCGCGCCAGAACCTGCCCTTCGTCAAGCGCGACGCGGCGACCATCGCCAACATCGCCAAGGGCGGCTATGTGCTGTCGCCGGCCAAGGGTGCGGCATGTGCGGTCATCATCGCCACCGGCTCCGAAGTCGAACTGGCCCTGAAGGCCCAGGAAGCCCTGGCGCAGCAAGAAATCCAGGTTGCGGTCGTCTCGATGCCCAATACCAACGCCTTCGATCGTCAGGACCAGGCCTACAAGGACAGCGTACTGCCCAAGGGCCTGCCGCGCGTCGTCGTGGAAGCCGGCGTCACCGACGGCTGGTGGAAGTATGTCGGCGCCGATGGTACCGTGGGCACGGTCGTCGGCATCGACCGCTTCGGCGAGTCCGCACCCGCCGGCGTGCTGTTCAAGGAATTCGGCTTCACGGTGGCGAACGTCGTGAAGGCCGTCGAGCAATTCATCTGATCAATTAAGACCAAGGAGAACCCCCCATGACCATCAAAGTCGGTATCAACGGATTTGGCCGCATCGGCCGCATGGTGTTCCGCGCCATCGCCAAGGATTTCCCCGAGCTCGAAGTCGTCGGCATCAACGACCTGCTCGAGCCCGATTACCTCGCCTACATGCTGAAATACGACTCCGTGCATGGCCGCTTCAACGGCAGCATCGCCGTCGACGGCAACAACATGGTCGTCGATGGCAAGAAGATCCGCCTCACCGCCGAGAAGGACCCCGCCAACCTGAAGTGGAACGAAGTCGCCGCCGATGTCGTCATCGACTGCACCGGCTTTTTCCTGACCACCGAATCCTGCCAGGCCCACATCGCCGCCGGCGCCAAGAAGGTCGTCCAGTCCGCCCCGTCGAAGGACGACACCCCGATGTTCGTGTATGGCGTCAACCACGACAGCTATGCCGGCCAGACCATCGTTTCCGCCGCCTCCTGTACCACCAACTGCCTGGCGCCCGTCGCCAAGGTGCTGCACGACAACTGGGGCATCAAGCGCGGCCTGATGACCACCGTGCATGCCGCCACCGCGACCCAGAAGACCGTCGATGGCCCGTCCAAGAAGGACTGGCGCGGCGGCCGCGGCATCCTCGAGAACATCATTCCGTCCTCGACCGGCGCCGCCAAGGCCGTCGGCAAGGTGCTGCCTGCGCTGAACAAGAAGCTGACCGGCATGGCCTTCCGCGTGCCGACTTCCGACGTCTCCGTGGTCGACCTGACCGCCGAGCTCGAGAAGCCCGCCTCTTATGAAGACATCTGCCAGGCGATGAAGGCGGCCTCCGAAGGCGCCCTCAAGGGCGTGCTCGGCTACACCGAGGAGAAGGTCGTGTCGACCGACTTCGTCGGCAACAGCGCACCGTCGACCTTCGACGCCGAAGCCGGCATTGCGCTCGACTCGACCTTCGTCAAGGTCGTGTCCTGGTACGACAACGAGTACGGCTACACCTGCAACATGCTCCGTCTCGTCAAGCACGTTGCCAAATGAGCGCCAAGTAAGAAATTGACGATCCAAGCATTGCGCCGTCACGATGGCGCAATGCTTCAGTGGTTAATTTCTAAAAAATCGTTAGGAGCAAGCACATGCCTAAATTCATCCGCATGACCGATCTGGATCTCAAGGGCAAGCGCGTCTTCATCCGCGCCGATCTGAATGTGCCCGTCAAGGACGGCAAGGTCACCTCCGACGCCCGCATCACCGCCTCGATGCCGACCATCGAGCACTGCCTCAAGGCCGGCGCCAAGGTGATGGTCACCTCCCACCTCGGCCGCCCGACCGAGGGCGAGTTCAAGGCGGAAGACTCGCTGCAGCCCGTCGCCGACGTGATGGCCAAGAAGCTCGGCAAGCCGGTGCGCGTGATCCAGAACTGGGTGGATGGCGGCTCGTGGGTGAATGAGGTGGCCGCCGGCGAGGTCGTGCTGCTCGAGAACTGCCGCGTCAACAAGGGCGAGAAGAAGAACCTCGAGGAGACCGCCAAGAAATACGCCGCGCTGTGCGACGTCTTCGTCATGGACGCCTTCGGCACCGCCCACCGCGCCGAAGCCTCGACCTACGGCATTGCCCAGTTCGCCCCGGTCGCCTGCGCCGGCCTGCTGCTGACCGAGGAACTCGATGCCCTCGACAAGGCGCTCGCCAATCCGGCCCGCCCGATGGTCGCCATCGTCGGCGGCTCCAAGGTGTCCACCAAGCTGACCGTGCTCGAGTCGCTCTCCGAGAAGGTCGACCAGCTCGTGGTCGGCGGCGGCATCGCCAACACCTTCCTCGCTGCCATGGGCAAGAACGTCGGCAAGTCGCTGTGCGAACACGATCTGATCCCGACCGCCAAGGCGCTGATCGAGAAGATGACCAAGCGCGGCGCCTCGATCCCGATCGCCGTCGATGTCGTCTGCGGCAAGAAGTTCGACGCCGCCGAGCCCGCCGTGCTGAAGGACGCCGACCAGGTCGCCGACGACGACATGATCTTCGACATTGGCCCGAAGTCCGCCCAGCAGCTCGCCGACATCATTGCCAAGGCCGGCACCATCGTCTGGAACGGCCCGGTCGGCGTGTTCGAGTTCGACCAGTTCGGCGAAGGCACCAAGACCGTTTCCATGGCCATCGCCAACGCCAAGGGCTTCAGCCTGGCGGGCGGCGGCGACACCATCGCCGCGATCCAGAAGTACGACATCTACGACAAGCTGTCCTACATCTCCACCGCCGGCGGCGCCTTCCTCGAGTACCTCGAAGGCAAGGTCCTGCCTGCCGTCGATATCCTCGAAAAGCGCGCCGAGGGCTAATCTCGTTTCAGGAACGGGCTGCGATCGAAGCAGCCCGCCCTTATTGCATGCTACGTGCCACCAAAATCGTCGCGACCCTCGGACCCGCATCCTCGGATGCGCAGACGATGGAACGGCTGGTCAGCGCCGGCGTCGACGTCGCGCGGCTCAACTTCTCGCACGGAACCGCTGAGGATCACCGCAAGCGCATCGACCTGCTGCAAGAGGCCATGCGCAACCAGGGCCGCACGGTGGCCGTGATGGCCGACCTGCAGGGGCCGAAGATCCGCGTCGGCAAGTTCGCCGGCAGCAAGATCATGCTCAAGCCGGGCCAGCATTTCATCCTCGATGCCGAGTGCGCGCTCGGCGATTCCGAGCGCGTCGGCCTCGACTATCCGGAACTGGTCGACGACGTCGCCCCCGGCGACACCCTGCTGCTCGATGACGGCCGCGTCGTCATGGATGTCGAGCGCGTCGAAGATTCCGAAATCCACTGCGTCGTGCGCCACGGCACCGAGCTGTCGAACAACAAGGGCATCAACAAGCAGGGGGGGGGGCTGTCCGCCCCGGCGCTGACCAGCAAGGACATGGCGGACATCGAAATGGCGGCGCAGCTGCAGGTCGACTACATCGCCGTGTCCTTTCCGAAGTCGGGCAGCGACCTGCGCCTCGCGCGCAAGCTGCTGCACAAGGCCGGCTCTGCCGCCCTGATCGTCGCCAAGATCGAGCGCTGCGAGGCGGTCGACAACCTCGAGGACATCCTGCAAGCCAGCGACGGCGTGATGGTGGCGCGCGGCGACCTGGCGGTCGAGGTCGGCGATGCCGCCGTGCCGGCGCTGCAGAAGAAGATCATCCGCCTGGCCCGCGAGCACAACAAATTCGCCATCACCGCCACGCAAATGATGGAGTCGATGATCAACTCGCCGGTGCCGACGCGTGCCGAGGTTTCCGACGTCGCCAACGCGGTGCTCGACGGCACCGATGCGGTGATGCTCTCGGCCGAAACCGCCGCCGGCAAATATCCGATCGAAACCGTCCAGTCCATGGCGCGCATCTGCCGCGAGGCAGAGAAGTCGATGGATCCGGCGGCGCTCGACCGCCACTTCCTCGATCTGGTATTCACCCGCATCGACCAGTCGGTGGCCATGGCGGCGCTGTTCACCGCGCATCACCTGCAGGTCAAGGCGATCGCCACCCTGACGCAGACCGGTTCCACCGCGCTATGGATCTCGCGCCTGAGCTGCGGTGTGCCAATCTATGCCTTGACGACCGACGTGCGCACGCGTTACAAAGTGAGCGCCTACCGCGGCGTGTATCCGCTGATGACGCGCTACGTCGGCCATGATCGCGACGAAATGTTGTTCGAAGCGGAAGAAGAGCTGTTGCGTGCTGGCGCCGTCGAACTCGGAGACCTGATCGTGCTTACCTTCGGCGAACCGATCGGCCAGCCCGGCGGCACCAACACCCTTAAAATCGTCCGGGTCGGCGAACACCGGCCCGCCTAACGGAACCACAAACCTTACCGAGAAGAGGAGACATCCATGGCACTCGTATCAATGCGCCAACTGCTGGACCACGCGGCCGAAAACGGCTACGGTCTGCCCGCTTTCAACGTCAACAACCTCGAGCAGATCCAGGCCATCATGGAAGCCGCCGAGGAGACCAACAGCCCGGTCATCATGCAGGGCTCGGCCGGCGCCCGTAAATATGCCGGCGAGGCCTACCTGCGCAAGCTCATCGAAGCGGCCATCGAGACCCATCCCGATATTCCGATCGTCATGCACCAGGACCATGGCGCCAGCCCGGCGATCTGCATCCAGTCGATGCGTTCCGGATTCTCCAGCGTGATGATGGACGGCTCGCTGATGGAAGACGCCAAGACCCCGTCGTCCTTCGAGTACAACGTCAAGACCACCAGGCATGTCGTCGATATCGCCCACGCCATCGGCGTTTCCGTCGAAGGCGAACTGGGCTGCCTCGGCTCGCTCGAGACCGGCATGG
The DNA here is from genome assembly GCA_964586275.1 of uncultured Methyloversatilis sp. Lineage (GTDB taxonomy): Bacteria > Pseudomonadota > Gammaproteobacteria > Burkholderiales > Rhodocyclaceae > Sulfuricystis. Next base: position 16,350 of record CAZPIE010000005.1, read on the forward strand.
GTGAGAAGGAGGACGGCCATGGCGCCGAGGGCGCCCTGTCGCACGACCAGTTGCTGACCGACCCCAACGAGGCCGCCGAATTCGTCAAGGCGACGCAGGTCGACGCGCTGGCCATCGCCATCGGTACCAGCCACGGCGCCTACAAGTTCACCCGTCCGCCCACGGGTGCGGTGCTGCGCATCGACCGCATCAAGGAAATCCACGCGCGCATCCCCAACTGCCACCTCGTCATGCACGGTTCCTCCAGCGTGCCGCAGGACTGGCTGAAGATCATCAACGAGAACGGCGGCGAGATGGGCGCGACCTACGGCGTGCCGGTCGAGGAAATCGTCGAGGGCATCAAGAACGGCGTGCGCAAGGTCAACATCGACACCGACCTGCGCATGGCCTCCACCGGCGCGATCCGCCAGTTCCTCAACAAGGACCGCAAGAACTTCGACCCGCGCAAGTACCTCGCCGAAGCCCGCAAGGCCATGAAGGCGATCTGCAAGGCGCGCTACGAAGCCTTCGGCTGCGCCGGCATGGCCGGCAAGATCAAGCCGATCCCGCTCGAGGCGATGGCCAACCGCTACAAGAAGGGCGAACTGGACGCCGTCATCAAGTAAGCCGAGCAAGCGCTTCCCGCTTCAATGCAAAGGGCCGCAAGTTGCGGCCCTTTTTAAAGTCGGCGCTGGCGGGACGGCATTAGAACCGGAACAGCCGCGCCAGTTCGGCGCCGGGCGAGGGCGCGCGCATGAAGGCTTCGCCGACGAGGAAGGCGTTGACGCCGTGTTGCTTCATCAGCGCGACGTCGGCGGGCGCGAGGATGCCGGACTCGGTGACGACGATGCGGTCGGCCGGGATGCGGGCCAGTTGCGACAGCGTGGTGTCGAGGCTGACTTCGAAAGTCCGCAGGTTGCGGTTGTTGATGCCCTGCAGCGGCGTCTTGAGTTTCAGGGCGCGGTCGAGTTCGCCCGCGTCGTGACTCTCGACGAGGACGGCCATGCCGAGCGACAGCGCGAGGTCTTCCAGTTCGGCCATCTGCGCGTCGGAGAGCGCGGCGACGATCAGCAGGATGGCGTCGGCGCCCATCGCGCGGGCCTCATAGACCTGGTAGGGGTCGATCATGAAGTCCTTGCGCAGCACCGGCAGGGCGCAGGCGGTGCGCGCGGCTTGCAGGTATTCGGGAGATCCCTGGAAGAACTGCCGGTCGGTGAGTACCGAAAGGCAGGCGGCGCCATACTTTGCGTAGTCAGCGGCGATTTCGGCGGGGCGGAAGTCGGGCCGGATCACGCCTTTCGACGGGCTGGCCTTCTTGATTTCGGCGATCACCGCGCTACCGGGTGCCGTCCCGCCAGCGCCGACTTTCGCGCCGATTTTGTTGCGAATGGCGCCAACGAAGTCGCGGGCCTTGGGTTGCGCCTCGGCTTCGGCACGCAGCGCGGCGAGCGATTTGGTTGCCTGTGCGGCGGCGACTTCCTTGCGTTTCACCGCGAGGATCTGGTTCAGGATGTCGCTCACAATGAGTTCGTGACCTTGACGAATTCGTCGAGCTTGGCGCGCGCCCGGCCAGCTTCGATGGTCTGGCGGGCGAGCGCGATGCCGGCGCCGATGTCGGCGGCGAGGTTGGCGGCATAGAGCGCCGCGCCGGCATTGAGGCAGACGATCTCGAGCGCCGGCCCGGGCTGGTTTTCCAGCACGCCGAGCAGACGTCCCTTCGATTCGGCGGCGTCGGCGACCTTGAGGTTGCGCGTGGCGATCATCTGCAGGCCGAAGTCCTCGGGGTGGATTTCGTATTCGCTGATCTTCCCGTCCTTGAGTTCGCCGACCATGGTGGCGGCGCCGAGCGAGATTTCGTCCATGCCGTCCTTGCCATACACCACCAGGACATGCCGGGCGCCGAGCTGCTGCATGACGCGCACCAGGATGCCGACGAGGTCGGGGTGGAACACGCCGAGCAGCGTGTTGGGCGCGCCGGCCGGGTTGGTCAGCGGGCCGAGGATGTTGAAGAGGGTGCGCACGCCCATCTCCTTGCGCACCGGCGCGACATTCTTCATCGCCGGGTGGTGGTTGGGCGCGAACATGAAGCCCATCCCGGTCTGCCGGATGCACTCGGCCACCTGCGGCGCCTGCAGGTCGATCCTCGCGCCGAGCGCCTCGAGCACGTCGGCGGCGCCGGACTTGGACGAGACGCTGCGGTTGCCGTGCTTGGCCACCGTCGCGCCCGCCGCCGCCGCGACGAAGGCGGCGCAGGTGGAAATGTTGAAGGTGTGAGAGCTGTCGCCGCCGGTGCCGACGATGTCCACGAAATGATCGTTGTGCGGCGCCGCCACCTTGGTGCAGAGCTCGCGCATCACCATCGCGGCCGCGGCGATCTCGCCGATGGTCTCCTTCTTGACGCGCAGGCCGGTGAGGATGGCGGCGGTCATCACGGGCGAGACCTCGCCCTGCATGATCAGCCGCATCAGGTGCAGCATCTCGTCGTGGAAAATCTCGCGATGCTCGATGGTGCGCTGGAGCGCCTCTTGCGGGGTGATCATGTCATTTCCCTTTGAGGAAGTTGTCGAGCAAGGCGTGGCCGTGCTCGGTCATGATGGATTCGGGATGGAACTGCACGCCCTGGATGGCGTGTTCTGTGTGACCCGTGTGTCTTATGCCCATGATCTCCCCGTCTTCCGTCCAGGCGGTGACTTCAAGACAGGCCGGCAGCGTCTCGCGGCGGATCGCCAGCGAGTGGTAGCGCGTCGCGGTGAAGGGATTCGGCAGGCCGGAGAAGATGCCGACGTCGGCGTGATGCACGGCCGAGAGCTTGCCGTGCATCAACTGCTTGGCATGCACAATCTCGCCGCCGAAAGCGTAGCCGATGCTCTGGTGGCCGAGGCAGACGCCGAGGATCGGCAGCTTGCCGGCGAACTCCCGGATCGCGGCGACCGAGATGCCGGCCTCCTTCGGCGAGCAGGGACCGGGCGAGATGACGAGGAAGTCGGGCGCCATCGCGGCGATCTCCTTGAGGGTGATCGCGTCGTTGCGGAACACGCGCACATCCTGGCCGAGCTCGCCGAAATACTGCACGAGGTTGTAGGTGAAGCTATCGTAATTGTCGATCATCAACAGCATGGCTTGCCCGCTTTCCCGTCGGGTGGTGACGCAAAACCGCAATTTTCCCTCAGAACCGGGCGCCGTGGCGCCCGCTGGCCTACTTTATGTCCTGTTTGAACTGCGCCGGATCGAGGTTGTGGCGCGCCAGCAGCTTGTAGAACTCGGTGCGGTTGCGCTGCGCGATGCGCGCCGCCTGCGCGACGTTGCCGCGCGTGGATTTCAGCAGTTGCGCCAGGTACTCGTATTCGAAGGCCTTGCGCGCATCGTCAAAGGCCGCCATTTCCCGCGCGTTGTCCTCCGCCAGCAGCCGCTTCACCAGCGTGCCGGGCACCAGCGGCACGACCGCCAGCGCCAGCGCCTGCTCGACGATGCTGCGCAGCTGGCGCACGTTGCCCGGCCAGGGCGCCGCGCACAGCAGGGCGAGGGCTTCCGGCGAGAACCCCTGCGCGGCCTTCGTGCCCGCCTGTGCGGTGAAATGGGCGACCAGCAGCGGGATGTCGTTGCGGCGGGCGGCGAGGCTGGGAACCGTCAGCGTGTTGCGCATGAAGCTGTAGTACAGGTCGGCGCGAAAGCGGCCGTCGTGCGCGGCGGTTTCCAGCGATTGCGTCGTCGTCGCGATGAGGCGCACGGCGCTGCGCCGGCCCTCGAACAGCCCGGTCGTGCCGATGCGCGCCAGCAGTTGCGTTTGCAGGTTCGGCGCCAGCTGGTCGATGTCGTCGAGCAGCAGCGTTCCTGCGCCGTCGAACGCGGCGACGAAGCGGGCTTCCTCCGTGCCGCCGTCGGTGCCCGGGCCGCACAGCAAGACCTGGAAGGGCTGCCTGGCGCGCCGGCTGCAGGCGTGCATGGCGCGCGCCAGGAGTTCCTTGCCGCTGCCGCGCGGCCCCTTGAGCAGGAGCGGCTGCGGGTCGTCGGCGAGGCGGTGGGCGGTGCGCAGCAGTTCGTCCATGGCAGCGTCGGCCGCGATGATGTCCTTGCGCCACGCCGCGTTGGCGCGCTCCGCGGCGATCGGCGGCGAGAGGGCGATCGCGGCGGCGACGCGCGCCAGCAGTTCGCGGCCGTCGAAGGGCTTGGTGAGGAAGCTGAACACGCCGCGCTGCGTGGCGGCCACGGCATCGGGAATGGTGCCGTGGGCGGTGAGGATGATCACCGGCACGCTGGGGGCTTCGGCATGCAGGTGCTCGAAGAGCGCATGGCCGTCCATGCCGTCCATGCGCAGGTCGGTGACCACCGCGCGCGGCCGTTCGGCGCGGAAGATGTCCAGCGCTTCCTGTCCCGAAGCGGCCTGGGCGACCGTATAGCCGGCCGAGCTCAGGCGCATGCCGATCAGCGCGAGCAGGTCGGGGTCGTCATCGACGACGAGGATGCGCGCCGCGTCGGCAGCGCTCATTTGCGGATCGCCCGTTGCAGGGTTTCGCGGTCGATGCGACGCAATGCGGCGACTTTCTTTTCGAGTTCGGCGACCTTGGCCTCGAGTTCCTCGACCTTGCGCTGCTCCTCGCGCAACTGGCGCTGGCGTTCGGCCAGCTGGCCCTGCAGTTTCTGCTGGGCGTCCTCGGCCTTGCGCTGCTCCTCGCTCAACTGGCGCTGGAGATCGGACATCTGCTGTTGTAGTCGTTGCTTTTCCTCTTCGGCCTTGCGGAGTTCCGCGTGCAGTATTTGTGGCTCATCCTGTGCCCCCCTCTCCTGTCCCGGCATGCCGGCGCAGCCCGCCAGCAGAAGCGTCAGGAGCAATAGCGAAACAATGGGGGGCAAGTTCATGGGTTTTCAGTGGTCGGGGTGGCGAGGGGCAGGGTGGCCCGGAAATGCGTGGCATCCGTCCCAGGCAGGTATTCGATCGTGCCGCGATGCGCCGTGGCGAACTCGCGGGCGATGGCGAGGCCGAGACCGACGCCGGCAACGGCCTTCGTTCCGGGGCTGCGATAGAACGGTTCGAAGATCATTTTACGTTCCTCCTCGGGCACGCCCGGCCCGTCGTCCTCGACATCAAGCACGGCGTTCTGGTGGTCGCGGGAGAGCTGGATGCGGATCGTGCCCCGCGGCGGGGAGAACTTGATGGCGTTCGACAGCAGGTTGTCGATGATGGTCGTGACTTCCTCGCGCCCCCCGGTCACCGTCAGCGGCGCCAGCTTGCCCGAGATGCGCAGGCGTTTGTCGCGGGCGGCCAGCTTGTGCGTGGCCAGGATCTGCTGGATCAGCGCGTCGAGCCGCAGGTGTTCCGGCTCGATGCGGTCGCGCAGGTGCTCGGCCTGCTGCAGCTTGAGCAGGCCGTCGATGAGCCCCTGTAGCCGCAGGACGTTGCCCTGCATGATGCCGGCGATCTTCTCCTGTTGCGGGGAAAGCGATCCCGCCACGCCATCGGAGAGCAGGCTGGTGCCTTCGCGCAGGGCGGCGAGCGGCGTTTTCAGCTCGTGGGAGGCGTGGCGCAGGATGCGTGTGCGCTCTTCCTGCAGGGCCAGCATGCGCTTGCGCAGCCAGTCGAGCCGCTGGCCGATCCAGCGCAGGTCGTCCGTGCCCTTGAGCTCGATGGGCCGTTCCAGCAGGTTGTTGCCCAGGGCGATCACGGCGCGCTCCACGCCGCTGAACAGCTGGGCGACGATGCGCTGTCCCGCCCAGAACAGCAGCACTGCCAACAGGAGAGCCAGCGAGAGGGCGATCAGCATTTGCTGCTGGAGTGCTTCCGCCGCGCCGCGAAAACTTTGCCGCTCGGCCTCCGCGAGCCGGTCGGCTTCCGCGATCATGTCTTGCGCGTCGAGCTTCAGTCGGGACAGGCGCTCCAGTGCGGACGATACATTCTGCGGGTCGCCCGTCAGTTGGCTGTAGACAGCCGCTTCGGCTGCCTGCGCCTGGGCCAGTCGATGGGCGAGGGGTTGCATCAGGGGGAGTTGTGCGAACGCGGTGCCGCTCTGCAGCCACGCGGCGCGCGCCACGCGGTAGTCCTCCAGCAGGGACGGATCGCGCAGGGCTTCGTACTGCAGCAGGACGCGTTCCATCAGAAAGACGTCTTCGTCGTGCTTCCGGCTCAGGCGCGTGGCTTCCGCCGTCTGTTGCAATGCCATCTCGCTGCGCGCGGCGAAACGGGTCAGGCTGACCGAAGCGAAGGCGATGGCAATCAGCAGCGGCAGGGCTGCCAGCAGCCAGCCGACGAGAATCAGGCGCAAATAGGAACGGGGATACAGGTTCATGCCAGGCATTGTCGGTAAAGGGGTTGCCGGACCAAAGTGTCGGGATTTGGCGACAGTGGCCAGGACTGCGAGGAATCCGGATGATGCCGCGCATAGCGTAACACCATGCAAGCCGTATTGCCGCTGTCCGAATTCGACTGGAGAACGCGATGAGTGTCCGATTGCCCGCCGGCGTACTTGCCCGTGCCGACTTTCCCATGCTGAGGTTGGTGCATATCCATCGAATGGAACCGGCCTTCGACTGTGTGTCGCTCGTCGAAGCCTATCAGCGCCGCTGTGCGCTCTTTCGCCACGCCGGACGTTTCATCGCGGTGTGCGACAAACCGCTGTCCGTCGATCTGCGGCACTGGGTCGCGCTTCGCGCAGGCACCGGCGTCGAGTGGTATCAGGTGGCGCCGCTTGACCTGACCGACTGGCTGAACAAGCAGGGCGAGGTTTCATTGGCCCTGCAAAGATTCCTGAAGCAGGCGCGCGCCAACGTTGGCGGCGTGCGGCTGCACGAGCTTCCTTGGGCGGCGTAGGGTGCCGCACCCGCTTACTCGAAGCGCGTGTCGAGTCCCGACTCGGCCATCTCGGCGGCGCGCAGCTGCGCCTTCGCCTTGTTGAGCGTTTCCTGCCATTCGCTGTCGGGATCGGAGTCGGCGACGATGCCGGCGCCGGCCTGCACGTAGATGCGCTGGTCCTTGACCACCGCGGTGCGGATCGCGATGCACAGGTCCATGTCGCCGTTGAAGCCGAGGTAGCCCACCGCGCCGGCGTAGATGCCGCGCTTGGTCGGCTCCAGTTCGTCGATGATCTCCATCGCCCGCACCTTGGGCGCGCCGGACACCGTGCCGGCCGGGAAAGTGGCCTTGAGCACCGACACCGGGCCTTCGTCGTCCCTCAGTTCGGCTTCGACGTTGGAGACGATGTGCATCACGTGCGAGTAGCGTTCGACCGTGTATTGGTCGGTGACCCTGACCGTGCCGGTCTTGGCGATGCGGCCGATGTCGTTGCGGCCGAGGTCGAGCAGCTGCAGGTGCTCGGCGCGTTCCTTCTGGTCGGCCAGCAGGTCGGCGGCGAGCGCCGCGTCCTCGGCCGCGCTGGCGCCGCGCTTGCGCGTGCCGGCGATCGGTCGCACCGTGACCTTGCGCTTGCCGGCTTCTGTTTCGAGGCGCACCAGGATCTCGGGCGAGGCGCCGACGACATGGAAGTCGCCGAAATCGAAGAAGAACATGTAGGGCGACGGGTTGAGCGTGCGCAGCGCCCGGTAGAGCGCCAGGGGGCTGGCGGCGTAAGGCTTGCTCATGCGTTGCGCGAGCACCACCTGCATGATGTCGCCATCGACGATGTACTGCTTGGCCTTCTTCACCGCGGTCTTGAAATCCGCTTCGGGAAACTCGAAAGTCGGCGCCGACGGGACGGCAGGCAGATCGGCGGGAAGCGAGACCGGGGCGCGCAACTTGGCCAGCAGCTCCTTGAGGCGCGCCTGTGCGTGCCGCCAGGCGCCGGGGAAGCCGGGTTCGGCGAAGGCGACGAGGGTGAGCTTGCCCGAGAGGTTGTCGACGATGGCAATTTCTTCCGAGAGCAGCAGCAGGATGTCGGGGACGCCCAGGGGGTCGGGCTTGTGACCGTCGGCGAGCTTCGGCTCGATGCAGCGCACCGTGTCGTAGCCGAAATAGCCGACCAGGCCGCCGCAGAAGCGCGGCAGGCCGGGCAGGTCCGGCACCTTGAAGCGCGCCATGAATTCCGAGATGAAGGACATCGGGTTGGTGTGCTCGCGCCGCTCGGCGACGCGGTTGCCCGAGAGCAGCAGGATCGTCGAACCGGTGACGGCGATGCGCGTCGGCGTGGTCAGCCCGATGAAGGAGTAGCGGCCGAAGCGCTCGCCGCCCTGTACCGATTCGAGCAGGTAGGAATGCGCGCCTTCGGCGAGCTTCAGGTAGATCGAGAGCGGCGTGTCGAGATCGGCGAAGGTCTCGAGGGTGACGGGAATGCGGTTGTAGCCCTCAAGGGCCAGGCGGTCGAACTCGGCTTCGTTCATGCTTGGATGTGTTGCGCGGCTTCCAGAAGGCTGCCGACTATAGCATCGGCCGCCAAGCCCCGCACATCCTGCCCTTCGTTGTAGCCGTAGGGCACGAGGAACAGCTTGCAGCCGGCATTCTTGCCGGCGTGGAAGTCATGCACCGAGTCGCCGATCAGCAGCGTGTCGGCGGGCGAAACGTTCATGCGCCCGCAGGCCCAGATCACCGGCATCGGATCGGGCTTCGGTCTGGGCAGCTGGTCGCCGGACACGGCGACGCTCAGGTAGGGCAGCAGGCCGGTGCGCTCGAGCAGCGGCATCGTGAAGGCCTGCGCCTTGTTGGTGATGACGCCCATGGGCAGCCCCATGGCCTTGAAGGCGTCGAGTCCCGCCATTACGCCCGGGAAGGGCTTGGCGGCGCGGCCGTTGAAATGCTCGTAGTGCCTCTTGAAACTGGCGAGCGCGGCCGCCGGCGGCGGACCGGGATCGTCCGCCGCTTCGAGCTGGCCGGCGAGAACTCTTTTCACGAGGTTCGGGATGCCGCGCCCGACATAGGCGCGGATATCCTCCACCGCGACCGGTGGGCGGCCGAGGTCGGCGAGCATGCCGCAGGCGGCGGCATGCAGGTCGAGCACGGTGTCGAGCAGCGTGCCGTCGAGATCGAGCAGGACGGCCTTTACCGCGATCATCAGACCTTCGCGAGTTCGGCGCGCATCGCGCCGATGATCGTGTCGTAGCGGTTCGGGTCCTTCTCGTTGCGCTTGCCGAACACGGCGGAACCGGCGACGAAGGTGTCGACGCCCGCGCGCGCCACTTCGGCGATGTTGGCCGGGCCGACACCGCCGTCGATTTCCAGCTCGACCTTCAGGCCGCGCTCTTCGATCATCTTGCGCACCTTGCGCGCCTTGTCGAGCACGTAGGGGATGAACTTCTGGCCGCCGAAGCCGGGGTTCACCGACATCAGCAGCACCATGTCGAGCTTGTCGAGCGTGTATTCGAGGACGTCGAGCGGGGTGGCCGGATTGAAGACGAGGCCGGCCTTGCAGCCGCATTCCTTGATGAGGCCGATGGTACGGTCGATGTGCTCGGAGGCTTCCGGATGGAAGGTGATGTAGGTCGCGCCGGCCTTGGCGAAGTCCGGGACGATGCGGTCGACCGGCTTGACCATCAGGTGCACGTCGATCGGCGCGGTGACGCCATGCTTGCGCAGCGCCTCGCAGACCAGCGGGCCGATCGTCAGGTTGGGCACGTAGTGGTTGTCCATGACGTCGAAGTGGACGATATCCGCGCCGGAAGCCAGTACATTGTCGACTTCCTCGCCGAGCCTGGCGAAGTTGGCGGACAGGATGGACGGCGCGATGCGATAGTTCATGACGGGTCTCCTCGATGGATTAAATTAGAATGAATTCGATTGTAACGGGCCGTCCATCAGGGCGGCTAATATTTTCTGATGGCAGGTATAACGATGGCAGAGTCCAAGAAATACGAAGTCGAGGTGACGGTGGAAACGCAATATCTGCCCGACCAATCGGACCCCGGCGAAGAGCGTTACTTCTTCGCCTATCGCATCCACATCACCAATGTCGGTACCGTCGCGGCGCAGCTGGTTTCGCGCCACTGGATCATCACCGACGCGGCAGGCAAGGTCGAGGAAGTGCGCGGCCTCGGCGTGGTCGGCAACCAGCCGCTCTTGCAGCCGGGCGAGAGCTTCGAATACGGCAGCGGCTGCCCCCTGCCGACGCCGGTCGGAACGATGAAGGGGACCTACCAGATGGTCGCCGAGGATGGCACGCGCTTCGATGCGGGGATTGCCGAATTCGTATTAGCGATGCCGCGCACGCTGCACTGATCCAGACCGCTTGCCGGGTCGCATCTGATGCGGTAGCATCAAAGCATCAAATTGCCGGGAGCACCCCCATGCGTACCACGCTCGATATCGAGGATGACGTTATGCTGGCCATCAAGGAACTCGCACGTCGTCGCGCAACGAGCGCCGGGCGGGTGCTTTCGGACCTCGCGCGCCGGGCGCTTACGCAGCCCATGCAGCCCATGCAGTCCCCCGACAGCAAGTTCGAGGAACCCGCGGCAATTTATGGTTTCCGCCCCTTCCCGCATCGCGGTGGCGTAGTCACCAACGAACAGGTCGACCGGCTGCGTGACGATGACGGCATCTGATGCGCGCCCTGCTTGATGTCAACGTGTTGATCGCGCTGCTCGACAGCGATCATCTGCACCACGCGCGCGCGGTCGACTGGCTGAAGGGCAACATCGAATCCGGCTGGGCATCGTGTCCGCTGACGCAAAACGGCTGCATCCGCATCATGTCGCAACCCGGCTATCCGAGTCCGCTGCCGCCAGCCGCCGTGGCACAGCGGCTCGCCGAGGCCACGGCGACTTCGCATCACGCCTTTTGGCACGATGCCCTCAGTCTGCTCGACCCGCAACGCATCACTTGGAATGCCGTGCTCGGCAGCCGTCAGGTCACCGACGTTTATTTGCTGGCGCTGGCCGTGCAGCAGGGGGGGAGACTGGTGACGCTTGATCGCGCCGTGGTGCTGAAGGCGGTGCCGGGCGCGAAGGCGAGGCATCTCGTGACGATCTGAGCATTGAGAGGTTGGAAGACGAAAAACAGAGGGAAGCTCGCTATCGCGCTCGCCTCATCAATTCTGCGGCATCTTTTTCAGACAGCCGCTTCCACGGCAGCGGAATCAGGCCCGGCACGCGCTCCCGGTATTCAC
>CAZPIE010000006.1:0-5870 GCA_964586275.1 uncultured Methyloversatilis sp.
CAGCGCCAGCGCGCCGGCCGCCGCCGACAGCAGCAGCAGCAGCGCGAACTCTCCGAACACCCCATGCACGAGGGCTTCTCCCGCTTGTCGATACCGCCGATTGTGCCAGAGGGCGCGCTGCGATGGTATGCGTTGCGGCGCCCGGGTTTCTCCTGTTGGGTTTCTCCTGTTGGTTGGGCGGGCGATACGCGCCGGTTACAATTGCCTGCATATGCTGTCGATCGCCACCTGGAACATCCACAAGGGTTTTTCGCAGTTCAACCGCCGCATGGTCGTGCATGAGTTGCGCGAGCGGCTGCGCACGCTCGACGCCGACATCGTCTTCCTGCAGGAAGTGCAGGGACGCCACGAACGTCATGCCGAGCGCCACGAGGACTGGCCGGCCGAGCCGCAGCACGAATTCCTCGCCGAGGACGTCTGGGCGAGCCACGCCTACGGCCGCAACATGGTCTATGACCACGGCCACCACGGCAACGCGATCCTCGCGCGCTTTCCGATCCTCTCATCGCACAACCAGGATGTCACGCGCCTGCGCTTCGAGAAGCGCGGCCTGCTCCACTGCACGGTGGGCGTGCCCGGCCTGGCGCTGCCGCTGCATTGCGTCTGCGCGCACCTCTCGCTGTTCGGCCGCTCGCGCCGCCACCAGTACGAGGCGCTGGCGCATTTCATCGAACGGAACGTGCCGGCGGCGGCGCCGCTGATCATCGCCGGCGATTTCAACGACTGGCGCGGCCGCGCCTGCGACCTGCTGGCGCCGCGCCTCGACCTCGTCGAGGCGTTCTCCTGCGAGGGCGCGCGGCCGTCGCGCAGCTATCCCGCCGCGCTGCCGCTGTTTCGCCTCGACCGCATCTACGTGCGCGGCCTCGACATCAAGGAATGCGCGGTGCATCACGGCCCGCCGTGGTCTTCGATTTCGGACCACGCCGCGCTGTCCGCCCGGCTGGCCTTCCCTCGAGTCGCGGCCGGGACTGCCGGCGCGTGACGATCGATTACCTGCCCGGCAACCGCATCGCGCTACTGGAAACCGGCGCGCAGTATTTTCCTGCGCTGCTCGCCGCCATCGAGACGGCGGCCTGCGAAATCCACCTCGAGACCTACATCTACGCCGACGATCCGACCGGCCGGCAGGTCACGGCCGCGCTGATCGCGGCGGCCCGGCGCGGCGTCGCGGTGCGCGTGCTGGTCGACGGCTTCGGCGCGCGCGAATTTCCCGACGGCCTGGGCCGCCAGCTCGCGGACGCCGGCGTCGAGGTCCAGATCTATCGCGCCGAATTCGCTCTCTTCAAGCTGCGCCGCCACCGCCTGCGGCGGCTGCACCGCAAGCTGGCCGCCATCGACGGCCGCGTCGCCTTCGTCGGCGGCATCAACATCATCGACGACAATGACACCCCGCAGCTCGGGCCGCGCTTCGATTACGCCGTGCGCATCGAGGGGCCGCTCGTCGCACCGATCCGCACCGCCATGGGGCATCTGTGGCGGCTGATCGGCTGGGCGCGCTTCCGGCGCCGGCCGCCTGCACCGCCGCCGAGTCCCTGCCGGCAGGACGATGCGGTCGACGCCGTCGCGGCCGCCTTCGTGATCCGGGACAACCTGCGCCACCGGCGCGACATCGAGGATGCCTATCTCTCCGCCATCGAGAACGCGCGCGGCGAAATCTTCATCGCCATGGCCTATTTCCTGCCCGGCCGGCGCTTCCGCAAGGCGCTGTGCGACGCCGCCCGCCGCAACGTCGCCGTAACCGTCATGCTGCAGGGGCAGGTCGAATACGCGCTGCTGCACTACGCGACCCAGGCGCTCTACGGCAGCCTGCTCAAGAGCGGCATCCGCATCGTCGAGTATCGCGCCGGCTTCCTGCACGCCAAGGTGGCGGTCATCGATGACGACTGGGCGACGGTCGGCTCCTCGAACATCGATCCCTTCAGCCTGCTGCTGGCGCGCGAGGCGAACGTCGTGGTGCGCGACGCCGGCTTCGCCGCCGAGCTGCGCAACAGCCTCGGCCGCGCCAGCGCGGCAGACGCGGTGGAGGTCACCCGCGCCGATTTCAAGCGCAGTTCGCTTTTCGCACGGACGCTGCGCTGGGCCGCCTACGGCATGGTGCGGCTGCTGCTGGGCCTGACGCGCTACGGCGGCGAGGATTACCGCGAGTGATGCAACTCATGCGGCGCCACTCGTCTGGCCTGCTGCCGGCCACGAGCGGACAAGCTGACCCGCACTTGAGCAATCTGTTATTCTTTCTACATGAAAGTTGGCGAAGTCCTGGCGAGGCTGAAGGCCGATGGCTGGTATCTCGTGGCAACACGAGGCAGCCACCGTCAGTTCAAGCATCCAGCCAAGGTCGGCCGCGTTACCGTGCCGGGAAAGCCAAGCGATGACTTGGCGCCCGGGACATTGAACAGCATTTTCAAACAGGCTCAATTGAAGGACTGATTCCATGCGCTATGCAATCGTCGTCGAGAAGGCGGGAGACAATTACTCGGCTTATGTACCGGACTTGCCGGGGTGTGTGGCTACCGGCGCTTCCGTCAAAGAGGCCGAGAACGAAATACGCGAGGCAATCGGGTTCCACATCGAAGGACTCGTTGAGGATGGTTTGCCAATTCCTCAGCCAGCCAGCATCGTCGAGTATCTCGAGATCGCAGCCTGAGATTGCGCTCCACTCCAATGGGACGCCCCGCCAGCGCCGACTTTCAGCCGAACAGGCGCGCGTGCTCGATCTTCGGGCAGCGGTCCATCACCACGTCGAGACCGGCGGCGGCGGCGGCCGCCGCGGCTTCCGGGTTGACCACGCCGAGCTGCAGCCACAAGGATTTCGCGCCGATGGCGACGGCGTCGGCGGCAATGGGCGGCACGTCGGCGGCATTGCGGAAAACGTCGACCATGTCCACCTTCACCGGGATGTCCCGCAGGCTGGCGAAGCAGGGCTGCCCCAGGATTTCGCGCTGGCCCGGATTGACGGGGATCACCGTGTAGCCGCGCGCCAGCAGGTAGCGCGCGACGATGTTGCTCGGCCGGTCTTCCTTCGGCGACAGGCCGACCATGGCGATGACCTTGTGGGTGTCCAGAATGCGGCGCATGCCGGCGTCGTCATTGATGATCATGAGCGTTCCTCGATGTGCGTGGTCGGCAACGCCATGGTACGCGGCACCCGGTTCAAACGCCAATGCGCGTGCGCCCAGGCCCAGAAGTCGGCGCCGGCGAGACGGCGCCCCGGCGCGGGCAGGCCCAGAAAAACGGCCGCGGCCCGCAGCGCCGGCCACGGGTCGCGCGCATCGACCGGCGCGGCGCGCGTCTGCTTCGACAGTTTTCGCCCCGCCGCGTCGAGCGCCACCGGCAGGTGGGCGTATTGCGGCGACGGCCAGCCGAGCAGGCGCTGCAGATGGATCTGCCGCGCAGTCGAGTGGATCAGGTCGGCGCCGCGCACGACATGGTCGACGCCCTGGTCGGCATCGTCGACCACCACCGCCAGTTGATACGCGAAGTAGCCGTCGGCGCGCAACAGCACGCAATCGCCCACTTCGCGCGGCAGGTCCTGATGCTGCCGACCCTGCACGAGGTCGGCGAAATCGATGCTGCCTGCCATGCGCAGGCGCCAGGCGCGCGCGGCCTTGCCCGCCGGCAAGCCGTCCCGGCAGGCGCCCGGATAGACCGGCGCGCCATCGATGCCCAGAGGCGCGCTCTCGAGTTCGGCCCGCGTGCAGCCGCAGGGATAGACGGCGCCCTGCGCCTTCAGCCGTTCGAGGATCTCCGCATAGCGCACGGTGCGCGCGCTTTGCACCATCACCGGGCCATCCCACGCGAAGCCGGCCGCCTCGAGCAGGCGCAGGATCGCGTCGGCATGCTCCCGCTTGCAGCGCGGCCGGTCGACATCCTCCATGCGCAGCAGCCAAAGACCGTTGCGCGCACGCGCCTCAAGATACGAACCTAGCGCGGCGACCAGCGAGCCGAAATGCAGCGGACCGGTAGGCGACGGGGCAAAGCGGCCAACCGGTCCCGCAGGCCCAATGGGGCCGTTCATAAGCGAATCCGTAGTAGCATGTGCGCCCCTATTCTTTCACAGACCCGGATACACCCGCCATGGCCACGATCACGCTCACCTCCGACAACTTCAAGGACGTCATCAACAACAACGACATCGTCATCGTCGATTTCTGGGCGGATTGGTGCGGTCCCTGCCGTTCGTTCGCGCCGACCTTCGAGGCCGCCGCGGAGAAGTATCCGGAAATCGCCTTCTGCAAGGTGAATACCGAGGAGGAGCGCGAAATGGCCGCCGGCTTCAACATCCGCTCGATCCCGACGCTGATGGTGTTTCGCGAGCAGGTCATCCTCTACGCCGAAGCCGGCGCCCTGTCCGCCTCCGCGCTCGACCAGCTCGTCGAACAGGTGAAGGGTCTCGACATGGCGGCCGTCAAGGCCGAGATCGCCGCCGAGGAGCAGCAGCAGTAAATTCGCTCAGTCGAGCGACTCTCCCCACGCCGCGCGATAACGCTCCGCGATTTCCGCCCGCGTGGGCTTGTGGTTCTGCCCGCCGCGGTGGGCGATCTTGATGCTGCCCATCAGCGCCGCCAGCCGTCCCGTCTTCTCCCAGCCCCAGCCGCGCGCGATGCCGTAGAGCAGGCCGGCGCGATAGGCGTCGCCGCAGCCGGTCGGATCGAGCAGTTCCTGCGCCGGCACGGCTGGAATGTCGATCACCTTGCCGTCCGCGTAGATGCGCGAGCCGCTGCCGCCGAGCGTGACGATCAGCGCGCGCACTTCGCGCGCGAGCGCTTCCAGCGACCTGCCGGTGCGCTCGGTCAAGAGCTTCGCTTCGTAGTCGTTCACCGTGCAGTAGTCGGCCAGCCTGACGAAGTCGAGCAGTTCCTCGCCACTGAACATCGGCAGGCCCTGGCCCGGATCGAAAATGAACGGGATGCCCAGTTCGCGGAATTCGCGGGCGTGCTGCAGCATGCCGTCGCGGCCGTCCGGCGCGACGATGCCGAGCCCGATGTCGCAGGTGTCGCGCGCCGCGCCGATCCGGTTCTGGTGGGAGAAGTTCATCGCGCCCGGATGGAAGGCGGTGATCTGGTTGTCGTCGAGGTCGGTGGTGATGAAGGCCTGCGCGGTGTAGGTGCCGGGCACCTGACGCACGTGCGCGGCGGCAAGGCCGAGCTGCTTGAGGCGCGTCAGGTAGAGGCCGGCGTCGTCGCCGACCGCCGCCATGATCAGCGGCGCGCCGTCGAGCAGCTTGAGGTTGTAGGCGATGTTGCCGGCGCAGCCGCCGTATTCGCGGCGCATGTCGGGCACCAGGAAGGCGACGTTGAGGATGTGGATCTGTTCGGGCAGGATGTGGTGCTTGAAGCGATCCTTGAACACCATGATGGTGTCGTAGGCGAGCGAGCCGCAGATGAGCGTGTGCATGGTCGGGATTTACGGATAGAAGAGATAGAGGCGGTAGCCCACGGCCGGCACGTCGTCGGCAGTCAGCGCGAGCCGGATGGCGACCTCGCCGCGCGCGGCGAAACCCTGCGCCGCATCCTGGCCGGCCGGCAGGTAGTCGGCGGGAGTCAGCACCTTGCGTACCAGCGCGGCGTCCTGCGTGTCGGTGAGCGTCAGTTCGAGGTGGGGAAAGTCCTGCTCGAAGGGTGCGCGATTCTTCAGCGTCGCCGTCAGCAGCAAACCATCGCCTTCCGGCGCGAGATCGGACGTCTCGATGCCGACCAGCTCCGGCTTGACCGGGCGCGGCAGCGTGCAGCCGACGAACTCGCAAGCCGCGAGCAACGCCGGCCGCAGCTCGGGCGCGACCACCGCCAGTTCGGTGCGGAAGATGTAGGCCAGCTGCGCCGCCGCGACGAGCAGCAGGGCGACGCTGCCGACAGCCCAGGGCCAGCGGCGGG
>CAZPIE010000006.1:5970-25204 GCA_964586275.1 uncultured Methyloversatilis sp.
GGAACAGGTTCGGGCTCCGGCCCGGTTTCCGGTTTCGGCTCCGCTTCGGGTTCGGATTCGGGTTCGGTGGTCGGCGCGGGCACAGGTGCCGTTTCCGCCTCAGGCACAGATTCGGGTTCAGGCTCGGGTTCCCGAGCCGGTTCGGGTTCGGCAGGGCTGTCAGACGACTCGTTGGCCGCCACCGGGATCGATTCGACCGTGACGATCTCGACGCGTGGCTCGCTCGTGCCGTCCAGCGAGCGCCGACTTTCGCTTTCCGCCGCAGGCGGGACTGCGGGGGCCGCCTGCAGGCCGGGCGCTTCGTCGCTCAGGCTGTCGAGCGCGTCGAAGACTGCCTGGCAGGCTCCGCAGCGCACCTTTCCCTGGCGGATTTTGAGTTGCTCGGCGGTGACGCGGAAAAGCGTCTGGCAGTGCGGGCAGCGGGTCAGCATGCCGCGAGTTTAGCGCAGGCCTTCCAGCCTTACCCAGCCTTCATGCACGGCGCCGACCCGCAATGCCAGATAAGGTGCATAGGCTGCGATCACCTGCGCGGCCTGGCTTGCCAGCACCCCGGACAAGGCCAGCCGGCCGCCGGGCTTGAGGCGCGCGGTCAGCAGCGGGGCGAGCAGCATCAGCGGATTGGTGAGGATGTTGGCAACGACGCAGTCGAAGGTTTCGACGAGGTGCGCGCTCGACGGGGCGAGCCGCATGGTCACGCCGTTGCGCGCGGCATTGTCGGCGGCGGCCGTCAGCGCGGCCGGATCGATATCGACGCCGAGCGCCTCGCCGGCGCCGAGCTTCAGCGCCGCGATGCCGAGGATGCCCGAGCCGCAGCCGTAATCGAGCACCGACACGCCGGGCCTGACATTCGCCTCCAGCCACTCGAGGCAAAGCTTCGTGGTCGGGTGACTGCCCGTGCCGAAGGCGAGACCGGGGTCGAGTTCGAGATTGATGGCAGTCGGATCGGGCGCGATGTGCCAGGAAGGCACGATCCAGAGCCGCTCGGAGATGCGGATCGGATCGAATTGGGATTGCGTGAGCCGCACCCAGTCCTGCTCGGCGACCTCCGCGAAGGCGATTTCCGCCGGCACGGCGAGCCGGGCCTCGTTCAGCGCGACGGCGATCCGCTCGCGCAGATCGGCGGCGGGTTCGAACAGGGCGACGACCCGGCTTTTCTCCCAGAGGGGTGTGGTCGGGGAGCCAGGTTCACCGAACTGCGGGGTTTCGAGTTCGGTGCCGGCGAGGGCATCCTCGACCGAAGCCGAAATCGCCCCGGCCGCCATCAGGGCGTCGGCAAGCGCCTCGGCATGCGCGGCGTCAGTCTCGATCGCGACCGAGACCCACATATCACGAGCGCAGCGTTTGCGCCGGGCCGCCCCAAGCAAACGCGTCACGCGCCGGAGGCGCAATCCGCCTTGCGCTTTCCGCGAAGACGCCCGTGATGATCGAGCGCAGCGAGCATTCTCGAACCCCCCGGGAGGGGGGCAAAGGGGGGCGGGTCATTTGCGATTGGCCTCTTCACGCGCGGCGAGTTTCTCTTCCAGGTAATGGATGCTGGAGCCGCCCTTGATGAAATGCGGGTCCATCATCAGGTCCTGGTGCAGCGGGATGTTGGTCTTGATGCCCTCGACCATCATTTCCGAGAGCGCGATGCGCATGCGACGGATTGCCTGCTCGCGCGTGTCGCCGTAGGTAATCAGCTTGGCGATCATCGAGTCGTAGTGGGAAGGCACCGTGTAGCCGGAATAGACATGCGAATCGACGCGGATGCCGGGCCCGCCCGGCGGATGCCAATTCGTGATCTTGCCGGGAGATGGGGTGAATTTAAATGGGTCTTCGGCGCAGATGCGGCATTCGATCGAATGACCCCTGACCTCGATGTCGCGCTGGCGCAGCCAGAGCTTTTCGCCCGCCGCGACGCGAATCTGGGTCTGGACGATGTCGATGCCCGTCACCAGCTCGGTCACCGGATGCTCGACCTGCACGCGCGTGTTCATCTCGATGAAGTAGAACTCGCCGTTCTCGTAGAGGAATTCGAAGGTGCCGGCGCCGCGATAGCCGATCTTGCGGCAGGCTTCGGCACAACGCTCGCCGATGCGGATGATCGCCCGGCGGTTCACCTCGGGGGCGGGCGCTTCCTCGATGACCTTCTGGTGGCGGCGCTGCATCGAGCAATCCCGCTCGGAGAGCCAGATGGCGTTGCGAAAGTTGTCGGCCATCACCTGGATTTCGATGTGGCGCGGATTCTCGAGGAATTTCTCCATGTAAACCATGGGGTTGCCGAAAGCCGCCTGGGCCTCGGCGCGCGTCATGTTGACGGCATTGATCAGCGCCGCCTCGGTATGGACGACGCGCATGCCGCGTCCGCCGCCGCCGCCGGCCGCCTTGATGATGACCGGATAGCCGATGGCACGGGCAATTTTCACGATCTCCTTCGGGTCTTCGGGCAAGGCGCCCTCGGAACCCGGAACGCAGGGCACGCCCGCCTCCTTCATCGCATTCTTGGCCGAGACCTTGTCGCCCATCAGGCGGATGGTTTCCGCCTTCGGCCCGATGAACACGAAGCCGGATTTCTCGACCCGCTCGGCGAAGTCGGCGTTTTCGGAGAGGAAACCATAGCCGGGGTGGATCGCCTCGGAATCGGTCACTTCCGCCGCCGAGATGATCGCGGGGATGTTGAGATAACTCTGGCTGGAAGCCGGCGGTCCGATGCAGACCGATTCGTCGGCGAGCTTGACGTACTTGGCCTCGGCATCGGCCGTCGAATGCACGGCCACGGTGCGGACGCCCAGCTCGCGGCAGGCGCGCAAAACGCGGAGCGCAATCTCTCCACGGTTGGCGATCAGTATTTTTTCGAACATGGCGCGCTATCTTCGCTCAACTCAGCCGATAACAAACATGGGTTGATCGAATTCGACGGGCTGGCCATTGTCGACGAGGATCGCCTTGACGATCCCGTCGGCGTCCGACTCGATCTCGTTCATCAGCTTCATCGCCTCGATGATGCAGAGCGTGTCGCCCTTCTTCACGGACTGGCCGACTTCGACGAAAGCGGGCGATCCCGGGCTGCCGGAACGGTAGAAGGTGCCCACCATCGGCGCCTTGACCTGATGGCCGGCCGACTCGGCGGGTGCAGCGACTTCGGCCACGGAAGTCGGCGCTGGCGCGACGGCGCCCGCCGGCATCGAAGCCTGCGTCATCGGCATGCTCACCATCGTGGCCATGGCTTGGCTGGGTGCGGCAACGAGATGCTTGGCGATGCGGATCTTTTCCTCGCCCTCGCTGATTTCCAGCTCGGAAATGCCGGAGTTCTGCACGAGGTCGATCAGGGTCTTGAGCTTTCTCAGGTCCATGCGATTTTCTCCAGCCCGCCGCAAATGGCGAGCAAATCAACGATGATACGCTCGGATGAGCGTAGTTTATTTGCGGATGCGCGCAAGCGCGGCTTCGAGCGCAAGGGCGTAGCCCTGTGCGCCCAGGCCGCAGATCGTGCCGACGGCGATTTCCGAGAAATAGGAATGGTGCCGGAACGCCTCGCGGGCGAAGATGTTCGACAGATGCACCTCGATGAAGGGAATGCGCACCGCAGCCAGCGCGTCGCGCAGGGCGACGCTGGTGTGGGTGTAGCCGCCGGGATTGATGACGATGAACTCGATGCCCTCGGCGCCGGCCGCCTGCACGCGATCGATCAGTCCGCCTTCGCTGTTGCTCTGGAAGCTTTCGATCTGCACGCCGTCCCGGTGGGCGCGCGCTTCCATCATGGCATGGATGTCGGCCAGCGTGGTGCGGCCATAGACATCGGGTTCGCGAGTGCCGAGCAGGTTCAGGTTCGGCCCGTGCAACACCAGTATGCGGGCGTTCAGACCGGCTCCGGCGTCCTGCCCCTCACCCTTTTGGGCTGAACTCTTTTTGCGCGTTGGGTTCGACATAGATACAAGTTTGCCGCGAATCGATACAACTTGTCCAGTTCACCGCTCTTCACCGCTCTTCCGTGGCCAGCAGCGCCTCGACGGCCGCGACCCTTGCCCGTGCCCGGGAACGACCGTCCGCCCCTTTGAAATTGATGCGCTCCTCGCGCGGCGGCAACACGATCAGGTTGGCCGGCAGGTCCTCGTCGTCGATCATCAGCACCGCCTCGACCCGGTCGGATTTCGGGCTGCCATGATGAAAAGCGATCCCGCGGTCGAGCAGGAAGATTTCGACCTCCTTCGCACTGTCGGGAAACAGCAGGATGTCGATGCGCGAATGGCGCGTCGCCGTGCCGTCGAGCACCGAGCCGGTCAGCCAGGGCGCGAAGGGATCGAGACGCCGCATCAGCTCGACCGCCGCCCGCCGCAGGGCCGCCAGACGCTCGGCCTGCTCGTCTTCCTGATAGATCGCGTGATAGTCGCGCACGGCATCCTGGATTTCGGCGTTGCCCGGCAGGGGAAAGTTCTCGGGCAGCCCCAACTGGCGCAGGGCCTTTTTCTTGGCGGCGCCGTACTCCATGCCTTCCTCGGCGATCAGGCGCGCGGCGACCTGGGCAAGCTCGGAACGCAGGGCGGGGGAGTTGTGATTCTGGATGCTGGCGGGGCGGCTGCGGCGCGGCATGGCGGTCACCTACCGTAGAATGTCCCCATTCTAAGGCCTGACCGAAGCGCCATGCACATTCACATTCTCGGGATCTGCGGTACTTTCATGGGCGGTATCGCGCTGATCGCCCGCGCCGCCGGCCACCGGGTGACCGGCTGCGACGCCAACGTCTATCCGCCGATGAGCACCCTGCTGCAGTCCGAGGGCATCGAGCTGGTCGAAGGTTACGGCGCCGACCAGATCGCGCTCAATGCCGACCTCTGGGTGGTCGGCAATGCCGTCTCGCGCGGCAATCCGCTGCTGGAGGCGATCCTCGACCGCGGTCTGCCCTACGTTTCCGGGCCTCAATGGCTGGCCGAGAACATCCTGCAGGGCAAGTGGGTGCTCGCCGTGGCCGGCACCCATGGCAAGACGACGACCGCCGCGATGCTGGCGTGGATTCTCGATGATGCCGGCCTGCAGCCTGGCTACCTGATCGGCGGCGTGCCGCAAAACTTCGGAAAATCAGCCAACTTCAGCGAATCAGCATTCTTCGTCGTCGAAGCCGACGAATACGACACGGCTTTTTGCGACAAGCGGTCGAAATTCGTGCATTACCATCCGCGCACCGCGATCCTTAACAATCTCGAATACGATCACGCGGACATCTTCTCTGATCTTGCAGCCATCGAGACGCAATTCCATCACCTGGTGCGGACGATCCCAGGCAACGGCCTGATCGTCGCGAATGCGGCGGAGCCGGCGCTCGGTCGCGTGCTGAAGCGTGGCTGCTGGACCCCGGTCGAACTTTTCAACGATCCGGCTGGCTGGCGCGCGACCGGCGACGATGCGGCTGGAACACTCTCGATTCACGACAAAAGTGGTGAAGTTGGCAGCATCTCATGGCAACTTTCAGGAACGCACAACCGCAACAACGCCTTGGCCGCTTTGCTGGCTGCCCGCCACGCCGGCGTGCCGCTTGCGCATGGCCTCGAGGCGCTGGCGCGCTTCGAGAACGTCAAACGGCGGCTCGAAGTGCGTGGCACGGTCAATGGCGTGACCGTCTACGACGACTTCGCCCACCATCCGACCGCCATCGAAACGACGCTCGTCGGTTTGCGCGGCAAAGTCGGCAATGCCCGCATCTTCGCCGTGCTCGAGCCGCGCTCGAATACGATGAAGCTCGGCACCCTGAAGGACGCCCTGCCCGGTAGCCTGAAAGACGCCGACCGGGTGTTCTGCTACGGCGCGAACCTCGGCTGGGACGTCGCCGCCGCACTCGCGCCGCTGAACGTCAATGGGGGCGAGAAAGCGCAGGTCAGCGACGATCTGGCCGAACTGGTGCGGCGCATCGTGGCGGCCGCACAACCCGGCGACCATATTCTGGTGATGAGCAACGGCGGCTTCGGCGGCATCCACCAGAAGCTGCTCGACGCGCTGGCAGTCTGAATGTTCGTCAAGATCGTCATCGTCCTGCTGCTGCTGATCGTGGTGGCCAGCCTGCTCGTCCAGCGCACAGGCACGCCGGGCAAGCCCGCCAAGCGCAACCTCCGTACCTTGATGATCCGCATGGCTTTCGTCCTGCTCGCCATCGCCGCCGGCGCGGCCCTGGTGCATTTTCTCTCGGCTTGCGCCCCGCCCGGTGAGAGTTCCCATGCCCGGGAATTCACCGGCGCGAATGACGGCCACCTGGCAAACTTTCATGATGCGAAACCCCCCGCATCATGAAGGTCGGCCGGCCAATTACCGAGGCATTCAGGTTCCGCGTCCTTTTCGCGTATTCCAGGACAGTGACTTACATCCGCGCGGCGAGCACGCCCTTCATCTTCTGCATCGCCTTGGCTTCGATCTGGCGGATGCGTTCGGCCGACACGCCATACTCGGCGGCCAGCTCGTGCAGGGTGGCGGCTTCCTCGCCATCCTCCACCAGCCAGCGACGCTGGACGATGCTGCGGCTGCGCTCGTCGAGGCTGGCCAGCGCGTCGCGCAGGCCGGAGTCGTGCAGGCGGTCGCGCTCCTTGCGCTCGAGCTGGATGGAGGGTTCGACGCTGTGGTCCGCCGCCAGATAGGCGATCGGCGCGTAGTGCTCCTCGTCGTCGTCCGAGAGCGGCTCGAGGGAGATGTCGGCGCCGCCCATGCGGGTTTCCATCTCCACCACTTCCTCGGGCTTCACGCCGAGCTGGCTGGCCACCGAGCGGACCTCGGCCGGGCTGAGGCTGGCGAAACCCGCTTCGTTATTCGCTTCATGGGCGATGGCGGACTTCATGCTGCGCAAATTGAAGAACAGCTTGCGCTGCGCCTTGGTCGTCGCGATCTTGACCAACCGCCAGTTCTTCA
The DNA here is from genome assembly GCA_964586275.1 of uncultured Methyloversatilis sp. GTDB lineage: Bacteria > Pseudomonadota > Gammaproteobacteria > Burkholderiales > Rhodocyclaceae > Sulfuricystis. Next base: position 12,838 of record CAZPIE010000006.1, read on the forward strand.
GGATGTATTCGTGGATCTCGGCCTTGATCCAGTGCAGGGCGAAGGACACGAGGCGCACGCCGCGCTCGGGGTCGAAGCGCTTGACCGCCTTCATCAGGCCGATGTTGCCTTCCTGGATCAGGTCGGCGTGGGGCAGGCCGTAGCCGAGATAACCGCGCGCCACGGCGATGACGAGGCGCAGGTGGGACATCACCAAGCCGCGCGCGGCTTCGAGGTCGCCGTTGTCGCGGAAGCGGCGGGCGAGACTCTTTTCTTCCTCTTCCGTCAGCATCGGCACGCGGTTGGCGGCCGAAATGTAGGCTTCGATGCTGCCGCTGGCAGACGGAACGGGAAATTGGGCAAGGATCAGGGCTTGGCTCATGTCGGGTCTCCTTTCGATGGAAATATTAGCACTCTCCACATTAGAGTGCTAATGATCGGATAAGTTCCCGACTATATTACTCGGAATTTAGCAAAGGGTGAACGACTAATCCATTGACGACTTCGGCCCGGAAATCGCCCGGCAATTCCCGACGTGCCGACTCGGCTTCTGCGCGACTCCCGAAATCGACGAAGCAGCAGGCCCCCGACCCGGTCATGCGCGCGTCGCCGAAGCGGCGCAGCTCGGCCAGATGGCGGGCAAGCTCGGGAAAGCGCGCGCAGGCGACGGGCTCCATGTCGTTGCGCCCGAAGCCGGGCCGCCAGTCGGCGGGACGGATTTCCGGCGTGTCGCGCCTCAAGTCGGGCGACCGGAAGATATCGGCCGTCGGCACATGAACCGGCGGCATGGTCAGCAGGTAGCAGGCGTCCGGCACGGCCACGTCGGTGAAACGCTCGCCGACGCCCGCGGCGAAACAGTTGCGGCCGTGGATGAAGATCGGCACATCGGCGCCGAGCGCCAGGCCGATTTCCTGCAGCCGTTCGCGCGACAGGCCGCAGCCCCAGAGGTGGTTCAGCGCGATCAGCGTGGTCGCGGCGTCCGAGCTGCCGCCGCCGAGGCCGCCGCCCATCGGGATGCGCTTGTCGAGGTGAATCGTCACGCCCAGTGCCGCGCATGTTGCCGTATTGCCAGCGCCGACTTTTGAACCCTTCATCCCCCAGCCCCTTCCGCTCGGAAGGGGAGACTTGCTGCGTGCTTCGCACGAATATTGTTGCAGGGCTTCCGCCGCCCGCACGACGAGATCCTGCTCCGGCGGCACGCCGGGCGTCGGCGTCGCCAGCACGATGCGGCCATCGGCGCGCGGCGCGAAGCGCAGCGTGTCGGCCAGGTCGATGAAGCGGAACACCGTCTGCAGCAGGTGGTAGCCGTCGGCGCGGCGGCCGACGATGTGCAGGAACAGGTTGAGCTTGGCCGGCGCCGGCCAAGCGCTGTCCCAGTTCATTGCACTTCGATCCATTCGTCGATCTTCAGCCGCACGGCGATGTCGTCACGCTCGAGCTCGATCACCCTCGGCAGCGCATCGGCAGCCGCGCTTTCGCGTTCGACCACCGTCACGCGCCAGCCTTCGGTGGCGGCCAGCTCGCCGAGGAGCCAGCGCGGCGAGGCGCCGAGCGGCAGCGGAAAGCCGAAGACCTGTTGCGACAGCGCGCCCCAGTCGGCGGCGGCATGGCTGCGCTTGTCCGCCAGCGTCAGCCGCGCGCCGCCGGCGTCGCGCACCAGTTCGGCAATGCCCTGGCCGAGCGGGGTGGTCAGCAGGATCGCGTCGCTCCGTGCATCATGGCGCCAGTCGATATTGACGTGGTGCCGGGTTTCTCCCTGTCGCACGGCGAGGCGGCCGACGAAGGCGAACCGCGTGATGTCCTGCACTGCGGGCCGCTGCGGCAGCGTGCCGACGGTCGCGCAGCCGGCCAGCAGCAGGGCAACCGCCCACAGGACCAGGACTCGCATCGATCAGGGCGCGAGGCGCTTGATGGTTTCGGCCAGGGTTTCGTTGGCCGGATGCTCCTTGCGCGCCTTCTCCCAGATCTGGCGCGCCTCGTCCCTGCGGCCGAGCGACCAGAGCACTTCGCCGATGTGGGCCGCGATTTCCGGATCGGGACGGATGCCGAAGGCGCGTTGCAGCGCCTCGAGCGCGGCCGCCGGCTGGCCCTGGCGGAACAGCACCCAGCCCTTGCTGTCGAGGATGAAGGGATCGTCCGGCGCGAGTTCGAGCGCGCGTTCGATCAGCGTCCGCGCCTCGTCGAGCCGGATATTTCGGTCGGCGAGCGAATAGCCGAGCGCGTTGAGCGCATGCGCATGGTCGGGCTGGATTTCAAGCAAGCGGCGCAAGTGGCGCTCCATATCGTCCGCCCGCCCGAGTTTTTCCGCGAGCAGCGCGATGTCGTAAAGCAGCTCGGGCTGGTCGGGCTGCTGTTCGAGGGCGGCGCTCAACACGGCATGGGCATCGGCATTGCGCCCGGCTTCGCGCAACAGCTGCGCCTCTCCGATCAGCAGCTGCGCGCGCTCGCGCGGATTGGCGGCTTCGCTCGCGCGCAGATGTTCGCGCGCGGCGTCGAGCCGGCCCTGCTTCGCCATCGCGTTGGCGGCTTGCAGGCGTGCGTTCGAGTAGTGTTCGCCGCGCCCGACCGCGCCGAACCACTGGAGCGCTTCGTCCCAACGCTTGCCCTCGGCGGCGATCTGACCGAGGTAATAGCGCGCCTTGTCGGCCTCGGCATGGCCGATCTCGACCAGGCGCCGCAGATGTCTCTCGGCATCCTGGGTATCGTTGAGCTGCAGGGAAAGCACGGCGACGGCGAAGACGATGTCGCCGCTCCTGGCGGGGTCGGCGGCGCTCTGCTCGAGCAGGATGCGAAACTCCCGGCGCGCCTCGGCATAGCGCTTCGTCCCGGCCAGGGCCCGCGCGTAGGCCAGCCGCGCCTCGCGCGCCTGCGGGTTGGCCGCGACGAACATGCCGAGCGCCATCAGCGCCTCGTTACGGTCCTCGGTGAGCTGGGCGCGGAACAGCGCCGCGGCTTCCCAGCCGGGCCTGAGTTCGAGGGCCTGCCGAATCGACGCGCGCGCGGCAGGCAGGTCGCGCGTCGCGAACGCCGCCTGCGCCCGCGCGTAATGGGCCTCGGGCAGGTTCAGGTGAGGCGCGGTCACGCTGTCGACGATCTCGCGCACGGCCTTGCGGTCGCCGCCGCGCGCAAACAGCCGGTTGAGGTGGAGCAGGTTGCGCGGCAGGAATTGCGGTTCGGCGGCGAGCAGCGGGGGCAGGGTCGCCTTCAGCTCGTCGAACTGGCCGACCGCGGCCAGCAGCCCGATCAACGCCTGGCGTGCCGCCGCGGATTCCGGATCGGTCGCGCGCCAGATGCGTGCCGCCTGCAGGGCCGTTTCCAGCCTGCGGCTGTGCAGTCCGATTTCGGTGGCGCGCCGGGCGATGCGCGGATCGCGCGTCTCCACGGCGAGATCAAGATAGATCTCAGCGGCATCCCCGACCTGTCCCCGCTGGGCGGCCACTTCGGCGAGCAGCAAGCCATAGAGCAGCTTCGGTGTCAGCTCGACATGCGGCAGCTTCGCCAGGGCCCTTTCCTGCTCCTCGGCCTCGGCCCGTTCCTCGTCCGCCTGCGAGGCCGCTGCGGCGACCGGCGCCGCGGGCTCGGGGCGCTGCGCCAGCGGTGCACAGCCGGCAGCCAGGGCGACGGCGAGGAACAGGGGCAGGAGCGGTTTCATGTTCAGGCGGCGTAAACGAACGTGTCTACAATGCTGCCATGTTAGCAGTTTCCAAACCCCGCCATGCCTGAGCTGCCCGAGGTCGAGGTCACGCGCCGCGGCATCGATCCGCGCCGACGCGCCGTGCCCGACTTGCGGCACGCCGATCAGGCAGATCCGTCAGGGGCAGCGCTCGACGTACTTTTGTCCGCGCTGCCAGAAATAGTGGGCATCAGCCGCCGGTCAGCTTCTTGAACTTCGCCATCAGCTGATCTTGGGTCTCCACGTGGTTGGGGTCCTGCGGGATGCAGTCGACCGGACAAACTTCGCGGCACTGGGGAGTATCGAAGTGGCCGACGCATTCGGTGCATTTGTCGGGATCGATGACGTAAATCTCGTCACCTTGCGATATCGCGCCGTTGGGGCACTCGGGCTCGCAGACATCGCAGTTGATGCATTCGTCGGTGATGATCAATGCCATTGCTTTTTTCCTCTCGCTTCAAGAACTTTTCCGGAGCTTCTCCACCAGCTTCTCGGCCACCAGCGGATGCACGAATTTGGAGACATCGCCCCCCAGGCTGGCGATCTCCCTGACCATTGTCGCCGAAACGAACATGTACTGCTCGCCCGGCGTCAAGAACAGAGTCTCGATATCCGGATGCAGGCTGCGGTTCATGCCCGCCATCTGGAACTCGTATTCGAAGTCGGACACGGCGCGCAGGCCGCGCAGGATCACGCGGGCGTTGCGCGCGCGCAGGAAATCCATCAGCAGCCCCTCGAAACCGATCACCTTGACGTTCGGCATGTCGCCACAGAGCTTCTGCGCCATCGCGACGCGCTCTTCGAGCGTGAAGATCGGACGTTTGCCATGGCTGACGGCGATACCCACGACGACGTGCGCGAACAGCCGCGCGGCGCGGCGCACCAAATCCTCGTGGCCCCGCGTGAAGGGATCGAAGGTGCCCGGATAGACGACAATGCCGTTGTTCATGCTGCCGCCGGGCCGCCCCAAGGCAGCATGCGCCCCCCCGTGGGGGGCAGCGAACGCAGCGAGCGTGGGGGGCTAATCGTGTTCATGTGCGTTCCAGCAAGTGATAGAAAACCTGTCCGGCCTGCCCGCGCCTGACCGTCCGCCAGTCGCCGAGCGCTTCGACGCGGTGCTCGGCTTCCGCATAGACCCGCATCCCTGGCCGCGCCAGCGCCGGCAACAGCGGCGCCACCTTGTCCAGCCAGCCGTGCCGGTAGGGCGGATCGAGCAGCAGCAGATCGAAGGTCGGGCCCGACTGCGCCGCAAATTCTAGCGCATCCGCCTTGACGAGCCGCAGCCGGTCGCCCGCGAACAGGGCGGCATTGTGCTTGAGTCGGGCGAACGCGCCTTGATCGCGCTCAACCAGGACCACGCTTTCCGCCCCGCGCGAGGCGCACTCGAAACCGAGGATGCCGGTGCCGGCGAAGAGATCGAGGCAACGCCAGCCCGTCAGGTCCTGACCCAGCCAGTTGAACAGCGTCTCGCGCACGCGGTCGGGGGTCGGGCGCAGGCCGGGCGCGTCGGCGACCTGAACGAGGCGGCTGCGCCACTCGCCGCCGGTGATGCGGATTTTGCTCAATGAATGCTCAATCCGCCGCCACGATCACGGTGACGAGGTGTTCCGGCTTGACGTGGCGCCGGAAGGCCGCCTTGACGTCGTCCTTCGTCACCGCCGCCACCTGGCGCGGGAAACGGTCGAGGTAGTCGAGCGGCAGGCCGTAAAAGCCGATCAGCGAGAGATAGTCCAGCAGCTTGGCGTTGCTGTCGATGCGCAGCGCCTGGCCGTCGATCAGGTTCTTCTTCGCCGCGGCGAGCTCCTGCGCGGTCGGGCCTTCCGCGAGGAATTTCGTCAGCACCTCATCGACGACCTTGAGCGCGTCCTGCGCCTGTTCGCGCTTGGTCTGCAGGCCGATCTGGAAGGGGCCGGCCAGCACGCGCGGCGCGAAGGTGGAGTAGACGCTGTAGGCATAGCCGCGTTTTTCGCGCACCTCCTTCATCAGCCGCGAGACGAAGCCGCCGCCGCCGAGCGTGTAGTTGCCGACCAGCAGGGCGAAGTAGTCGGGGTCGCTGCGGCTCATCGCCGGCAGGCCGATGTGGATGTGCGACTGCGCCGCCGGGTGCGGAAGCTTGATCGTCTCGCGTTGCGGCAGGACGACCGCCGGCAGTGCCGCCGCCCCCGCGCCCGCGGGCAGCGCCTCGGTGAGTTGCACGGCGATCGCTTCCGCTTCACCGCGCGTGACATCGCCGATGATCGACACCACGGCGCCCTTGGCGACGTAATGCGCCTGGTGGAAGGCGACGAGGTCGTCGCGCGCGATGCGCGCCACGCTCTCCTGCGTGGCGAGGTTGCCGTAGGGATGGCCCGGATAGAGCGCCTGCGCGAAGCGCCTGGCGGCGATGGCGTCCGGCCGCGTATCGGCCTCCTTGAGCGCCTCGATGGTGCGCGTCTTTTCGCGCGCCAGCACGTCCGCCGGAAAAGTCGGCGCTGACAGGACGGCACGCATGAGCGCCAGCGCGCCGGTCTTCTCCTCGGCCGAGGAAAGGGTACGCAGCGTCACGCTCGCCATGTCCTGGTCCGCGGACGAGGACAGTCGGGCGCCCAGGTCGGCGAGGCGGCCGGAGATCTGTTCTTCGTCCATTCCGGTGACACCGGCTTCGAGCAGGCCGGCCGTGAGGCTCGCGACGCCGGATTTCCCCTCGGGACTGCGCGCGCCGCCGGCGACGAAATCGATGCGCACGTCGAGGATCGGCAGGTCGCTGCTCGCGACGAAATAGACCTTCGCGCCGGTCGGGGCGATCCAGTGCTGGATTTGCGGACCGGCGTGGGCGAGGCTGGCGAACAGGGCAAACAGGACAATCAGATATCGCATGGCCAGCTCCTCAATGACGCACGGCGAAGCCGGATCTCCGCTTGGGCGCGGCATCGAGCGGCTGCGGATCGAGCACGGCCACGGTCAGGGTGTCGTCGCCGAAATACTTCTTCGCCACCGCCTGCACCTCCGCGGCGGTCACGCCGCGCAGCTTGTCGAGCAGCTTGTCGATGTCGCGCCAGTGCAGGCCGGAAGCCTCGGCCTGGCCGATCTCCATCGCCTGCGCCATCAGCGAGTCGCGCTTGTACACCTGCGCGGCGATGGTCTGGGTCTTGACGCGCTTGAGCTCTTCCTCGGTCACGCCCTCATTGGCGATGCGCTGTAATTCGGCGCGCATGGCGGCTTCCAGCTCGGCGACGCTCCGGCCCGCCGCCGGCTGGCCGGCGAGGATGAACTTCGTCTCGCCGCGCAGCGCGGCGTCGTAGCCCGCGCCGGTCGACTGGGCAATTTTTTCTCCACGGACCAGCCGCTTCGGGAAGCGCGCCGCGTCGTTGCCGTCGAGCAGCGCTGCCAGCATCTCCAGCGCATACGGGTCGCGGTCCTTGTCGAAATCGACGAGCTTGGGCGCCTTCCAGGCCATCAGCAGGTAGGGCAGCTGCGCCGGCGCCTTCACCGTGACGCGACGCATGCCTTTCTGCGCCGGCTCGTTCTGCGGCTTGCGCAGCGGCAGCGCCTTGGTCTTGTGCCGGCCATACGTTTGTTCGGCAAGCTTGAAAACCGCCTTGTGATCGACATCGCCCACGACGACGACATAGGCGTTGTTCGGCGCGTACCAGTCGCGATACCAGTCGCGGGCGTCCTGCCAGGTCATGTTTTGCAGGTCGTCCATCCAGCCGATGATCGGCCGGCGATAGGGGTGGGCGGTGAAGGCCGCCGCGCTGAGCGCCTCGTAAACACGCGCCTGAGGGTTGTCGTCGATGCGCAGGCGGCGCTCTTCCATGACCACCTGGATCTCGCTGGCGAATTCCTCGGGCTTGAGTTGGAGGTTCGCCATGCGGTCGGCCTCCAGCCGCATCATCTCGGGCAGCGCGGCCTTCGGGACGATCTGGAAGTAGGCCGTGGCGTCGAGGCTGGTGAAAGCGTTGTCGCGCCCGCCGGCCGCAGCCACGCGCCGGTTGAACTCGCCCGACTTGAGCGTCTGGGTGCCCTTGAACATCATGTGCTCGAGTACGTGGGCGACGCCCGAGGTTCCATCTTTCTCGTCCATGCTGCCGGCGCGATACCAGACCATATGCACGGCGGTCGGCGCGCGGCGGTCTTCCTTGACGATGACGCGCAGGCCGTTCTTCAGGGTGGTTTCGTAGGGGTTTGCGAAAGTCAGTCCCGGCGTGACGGCGCCGAACGCACAGATCAGCAATAACGGTTTGATTTTCATGGGGCTGGGAGCTTCTGAATTAGAATTGTCGCCGCGCATCATATAACGCGCGACCCCGCTTACGACACGATCCCCCATGTTTGGTTTCCTGAAGAAGAATCAAGCGCCTGCGGATGCGCCGCCCGCCGCCAAGCCGTCCTGGACGGAACGCCTCAAGGCCGGGCTCGCCCGCACCCGCGCCGCCCTCAACACCCCCCTCGGCGAACTGTTCTCGCGCGCGAAGATCGACGACGAGCTGCTCGAGGAGCTCGAATCCACACTGCTGATGGCCGACTGCGGCGTCGACGCGACGACCTGGCTGCTTGACGAACTCAAGGCCAAGGTGAAGAAGGAGAAGATCGAAGCGCCTGCCGCGCTGCGCGCCGCGCTGATCGAGCTGCTGACACAACTGCTGACGCCCCTCGAGCAGCCGCTCGATCTGAATCACCCCATGCGGAGTCAGCGCCCCTTCATCATCATGATCGCGGGCGTGAACGGCGCCGGCAAGACCACCTCGATCGGCAAGCTCGCCAAGCAGTTCCAGAAGGACGGCCACGGCGTGCTGCTCGCCGCCGGCGACACCTTCCGCGCCGCGGCGCGCGAACAGCTCGCCGAGTGGGGCCGTCGCAACGACGTCACCGTGGTGGCACAAGAGTCCGGCGACCCGGCCGCCGTGGTCTTCGACGCCATCGCCGCGGCGCGGGCGCGCGGCATCGACGTGATGATGGCCGACACGGCCGGCCGCCTGCCGACGCAGCTGCACCTGATGGAGGAGATCGCCAAGGTGCGCCGCGTGATCCAGAAGGCCGAGCCGACCGGGCCGCACGAAGTGCTGCTGGTGCTCGACGCCAACATCGGCCAGAACGCGATCGCCCAGGTCAAGGCCTTCGACAAGGCGATCAATGTGACCGGCCTCGTCGTCACCAAACTCGACGGCACCGCCAAGGGCGGCGTGCTCGCGGCCATCGCGCGGCAGTGTCCGAAGCCGGTACGCTTCATCGGCGTCGGCGAAGGCATCGACGACCTGCAGCCCTTCAAGGCGCGCGAATTCGTCGAGGCGCTGTTCGGGCGGTAGCGTATGAACTTCGAATGGATCGAACTGCACATCCACAAGCGCAGCCCGGACGCAATGCCAACAGCGGGCTGGTCGTCAATGTCGCGCCCGCGGATTTCGATAGCACCGATCCGCTCGCCGGCATCGAATTCCAGCGCAAATGGGAGCGGCGCGCCTTCGAGCTCGGCGGCGGCAATTACGATGCGCCGGTCCAGCGGGTCGGCGATTTCCCCGCCGGCGTCGAAACGCGCACCTCGTCGCCCGCGCGCGTCACGCGCGGCAAGGATTGCCAGAGCCTCAACGTCAGGGGGCGGTTCCCGGCCGGCGAAGGGGCAGGCTACGCCGGCGGCATCCTGTCGGCTGCCGTGGACGGCATCGAAGTAGCCGAGGCCTCGGCCCTTGATCTGCTTTCCGAAATGGCCGCAATCCCTGCATAATCGAACATCAAGTATCGACCTGTCGAGGAGAGAAGATGCGCAACAACCAACCGGTCACCGGCCGCGAACTGGATTATCCGGCCGACATCGCGATCATTTCCCACACCAACGAGAAGGGCCAGATCACCTTCTTCAACGACGACTTCGTCGAAGTCAGCGGCTATACGCCCGAAGAGCTGATGGGGCAGCCGCACAATATCCTGCGTCATCCCGACATGCCGGCGGAGGCTTTCCGCGACCTGTGGGCCACCATCAAGTCCGGCCGGCCCTGGGCGGGCCTCGTCAAGAACCGTTGCAAGAACGGCGACCACTACTGGGTGCGCGCCTCGGTGACGCCAAAGCTCGACGGCGGCTACATGTCGGTGCGCGTCAAGCCGAGCCGCGAGGAAGTCGCCGCCGCCGAGGCTCTTTACGCGCGCATGCGCCAGGATCCCTCGATCCGCCTGCACGAAGGCCAGGTCGCCCGGAGGAACGGGTGGGGCTGGATCGACAACATGAAGATCGGCAACCGGCTCGCCATGGTGCTGGCGCTGGTGATGGTGCTGCTGGTCGGCGCGCTGGTCGAGGCCCATCATTCGGGCGGAAAGATCGAGAATGCCTACCAGCGGTACATCGAGCAGGACGTCGCACGGCGTGCCGACTTTTACAACATGTACGCCCAGGGCCTGCAGATGGGCCAGGCCATCCGCAACGTCATGCTCGACCCGGAAAACAAGCGCGCCTACGAGAACTACCAGAACGCCACGGCCGCCTTCGACAAGGCGGCCGACGATGCCCGCGCACTCGACCAGCAGACCGTCAAGTCCGGCCTGCCGGATCGCCTGATCGCCCTGCGCGCCGAGCAGGTGAAGATGCACGAGCAGATTTTCGAACTGCTCAAGGCCAAGCAATTCGAGGAAGCCAAGGGCGTGCTCACCAAGACCGAGACGCCGAAATGGCGTCAGATGCGCGACATCCTGGTCGGCGAGATCAAGCAGCTCGACGAGGCGAAACCCAAGCTGCTCGCCCAGCTGGAAGAACAACAGGAGGCCGCCAACCGGCGCAGCCTGATCCTCGCGGGCGGCGTGATCGTCTTCGGCATTCTGCTCGCCGGCGTGCTGCTGGCACGCATCGCCCGCCAGGCGCGCGAGACCGAACGCCTCGTCGCTTCCGTCGCCGGCGGCAATCTTGCGCAGGTCATCCGCGCCGGCAACCATGACGAATTCGGCGCGGTCCTGACCCGCGTCGCCATGCTGCGCAACCGCCTGCACGAGGCGATCAGCCTGATCCAGCAGACCGCGCGTTCGCTCGACGCCTCAAGCCGGCAGCTCTCGGCCGCCAGCAACGCCACGGTCGAGGCGGCGGAGGCGCAATCGACGGCCATTGCGAGCATCGCCGCCGCGGTGGAAGAGCTGTCGGTGTCCTCCGACGAAATGAGCAGCAACGCACGCGACGCCCTGCAGGCCACCGACGCCTCCGCCAAGGCCACGCGCGACAGCGCCAGCACCAGCCGCACCGCCGCCGAGCACATCGACGCCGCCGCGCGCGTGGTGGCGGCCTCCGAACAGCGCATCGCCGAACTGGCGACGATGTCCGAGGAAATCAGCCGCGTCGTGCTGGTCATCAAGGAGATCGCCGACCAGACCAACCTCCTGGCGCTCAACGCGGCGATCGAGGCGGCGCGCGCCGGCGAACAGGGCCGCGGCTTCGCGGTGGTCGCCGACGAGGTGCGCAAACTCGCCGAGCGCACCGGCAACTCGACGCAGGAGATCGCCGCGATGATCCAGCGCATCCAGGACGTCAGCAGTTCGGTCGCCCGCGAAGTCGCCGCCAGCAGCAAGGAAGTCGGCGACGGCGCCCGGAGCGCCGCCCAGGCCGGCAACATGGCGGCGGCGGTCGAGTCCACCGTAGACCAGACCAGCCGCGCGGTGCAGTCGATCAGCGACTCGCTGGCCGAGAGCAGCGCCGCCACGCGCGAGATCGCCGGCAACATGGAACGCATCTCGCAGACCGCCGAGAACAACGCCCAGGTCGCGCAGAACTCCTTGCTCGAGGCGCGCCAGGTCGGCCTGCTGGCCGACAAGCTGAAGCAGCTGGCCGCCCAGTTCCGCGCCTGAGCGCCGTTCCTTGCCGTCCCGCCAGCGCCGACTTTCGGGTCAGCGCTGGCAGAATGCGATTCCATGATCCGCTTCGACCGCGTCGGCAAGCGCTATCCCCCCGACATCACCGCCCTCGCCGACATCAGCGCCGAGATCGCCGCCGGCGAACTGGTGACCATCACCGGGCATACCGGCGCGGGCAAGTCGACCCTGCTGCGGCTGATTCCCGCCATCGAACGCCCGACCGGCGGCGCCCTGCTGGTCAATGGCCAGAACGTCGGTGGCCTGCGCCGTAGTGCGCTGCCGTACCTGCGCCGCAATATCGGCCTCGTGTTCCAGGACCAGAAGCTGCTCTTCGACCGCAGCGCGCTCGACAACGTGATGCTGCCGCTCGAGATCGCCGGCTTCCCGCTCAGGGAGGCGCAGCGGCGCGCCGCGGCGGCGCTCGACAAGGTCGGCCTGGGGAAGCGCGCGCGCGCGCTGCCGATCGCGCTCTCCGGCGGCGAGCAGCAGCGGCTCGCGATCGCCCGCGCCGTGGCGCACCGTCCCGCGCTGCTGCTCGCCGACGAGCCGACCGCCTATCTCGATGCCGAAACGGCGCGCGCGGTGGCCGACATCTTCATCGAGTTCCATCGGGTCGGCGTCACCGTGCTGGCGGCGACCTACGACGCGAGCCTCTTTCCCGGCGCCCGGCAGCTCCGGCTCGACCACGGCAGGCTGCAATGAGGAGGCTGGCATGAAGTGGTTCGAAGCCCAGCGCCGCGCCCTCCTGCTCGCCCTGCGCCGGCTCGCGGCCACGCCGCTCAACACGCTGCTCTCGATCCTCGGCATCGGCATCGCGCTGGCCCTGCCGGCGGGGGCTTACCTGCTGCTCGCCCATACCGGCACGCTGGCGCAGGACCGACCGGCGACGCCGCAGCTGACCGTGTTCCTCGC
>CAZPIE010000006.1:25304-27106 GCA_964586275.1 uncultured Methyloversatilis sp.
CCGGCACGCTGGCGCAGGACCGACCGGCGACGCCGCAGCTGACCGTGTTCCTCGCCGTCGATGCCGAACGCCGTGCGGCTCAAGCTGTTGAAGCGCGGCTCAAGGCCCTGCCGGAAGTCGGCAAGACCCAGTTGCTGGCCCGCGAGGACACGCTGGCGCGCATGAAGGCCTCCGGCGGGTTGGCCGATGCGATCGGCGTCCTGCCGAAGAATCCATTCCCCGACGCGATCATCGTCACGCCGGCGGACGACGCTCCCGCCGCGCTCGAACAACTGGCCGCGACGGTGCGCCAGTGGCGCGACGTCGAGCACGTGCAGGTCGACGCCGACTGGGCGCGGCGGCTCGCGGCCCTGGTGCGGCTGGCGAACACGGGCGTGCTGCTGCTCGCCGTCCTGCTCGGCATCGGGCTGCTGGCGATCGTCTTCAACACCATTCGCCTGCAGGCGCTGACGCGGCGCGACGAGGTCGAGGTGAGCCGCCTGCTGGGCGCGACCGACGGCTTCATCCGCCGCCCCTTCCTCTGGCACGGCACGCTGCTCGGCCTGGCCGGCGGCCTGAGCGCCTGGCTGATCGTCGCCGCTGCGATCCTCTGGCTGCGCCTGCCGGTCGCCGAACTCGCCAGCCTCTATGGCATCGATTTCATGCCGGCCCTGCCCGGGCCGCGGGAAACCGCCGCCCTGCTCGGCGTAGCGGCGCTGCTCGGCTGGCTGGGCGCCGCGCTGTCGATCGGCCAGCATTTACGGCATATGGAGTGAGCATGAACGGCTTTACGCCCTCCCCCGATTCGACCCGCTGGCGCAAGTATGCCGGCCGCGACGTGATCCCGCTGTGGGTCGCCGACATGGACTTCGCCGCGCCGCCCGAGGTCGTCGGCGCCTTGCAGGAGCGCATCGCGAGCGGGCTGTTCGGCTACGGCGAACCCTGGCCCTCGCTGGTCGAATCCGTCGTCGAACATTGCGCGCGCGAGTACGACTGGGCGGTCGAGCCCGACTGGCTGGTCTGGCTGCCCGGTCTGGTGTCGGGCCTGCATGTCGTCTGCCGCAGCGTGGGCGCAAGCGGTGACGGCGTGTTCACGGCAACGCCGGTCTATCCGCCCTTCCTGTCTTCGCCGGCGGAATCGGATCGCCGGCTGCTCACCCTGCCGCTGGTGAGGCACGAAGGCGGCTGGGGCTGGGATTTCGCCGCGGCCGACGCGGTGATGAAGGCGGCGAAGCTCTTCCTGCTCTGTCACCCGCACAATCCGGTCGGGCGCGCCTGGCACGAGGACGAGCTCTGGCAGCTCGCCGCGCTCGCCGAAAAACACGACCTGGTCGTCTGCGCCGACGAGATCCACTGCGACCTGACGCTGACCGGGAAGCATCGGCCCTTCGCCACGCTCGCGCCGGAGATCGCCGCGCGCACGATCACGCTGATGGCGCCTTCCAAGACCTTCAACCTCGCCGGCCTCGGCTGCGCCTTCGCGATCATCCCGAACGCGCAGTTGCGGCGCGCCTTCCGCGCCACGGCGCACGGCATCGTGCCGCATCCGAACGTGCTCGGGCTGGCGGCCTGCGAAGCCGCCTTCCGTCACGGCGGCGCATGGCGGCGACAACTGCTCGATACGCTGCGCGGCAACGCGGCACGCGTCGAGCAGGCGATCGGCCAGCTGCCCGGCCTGTCGATGGAACGCGTCGAGGCCACTTTCCTTGCCTGGATCGACTGCCGCGAGCTCGGCGTCGAGCATCCGGCGCAGCGGTTCGAGCAAGCCGGCGTCGGGCTGTCGGACGGCGTCGCCTTCGGGCCGGGGCAGGCCTACGCGCAGT
>CAZPIE010000007.1:0-24396 GCA_964586275.1 uncultured Methyloversatilis sp.
CCTCGCCGAAGAACAGGGCGCCGAGCGTGGCGCTGGCGGCGATGATCCAGGCCGCATAGACGAGCCACCATGCGGGGGATAGACGCTCACCCACGAAGCAAAACGGCGACCTTGCGGTCGCCGTCCTTGCTGTCTGGCTGCCGTGCCGTCCCGCCAGCGCCGACTTTCATCAGTCGCGCTGTCCGGTAAAGGCCAGCAGCAGATGCACGAGGCTGACGAAGATGTTGTAGATGCTCAGATATACCGACAGCGTCGCCGTGACGTAGTTGTCCTCGCCGCCCTGCACGATGCGGTTGATGTCGTAGAGGATGTAGGCGGAGAAGATCGCGACGGCCAGCGCCGAGATCGCCAGCGACAGGGCGGGAACCTGGAAGAAGGCGTTGGCGAGTGCCGCGATCAGGATCAGGATCACGCCGGCGAACAGGAACTTGCCGAGGCCCGAGAAGTCGCGTTTGGTCGTCGAGGCGATGCCCGCCAGCACGAAGAAGATCGCGCCCGTGCCGCCGGCGGCCATGGCGATGATGCCGCCGCCGTTGGAGAAGCCCAGCGCCACCTGCAGGATGCGCGAGAGCATCAGGCCCATGAAGAAAGTGAAGGCCAGCAGCAGGACGACGCCCATGCCGCTGTTCTTGGTCCTCTCGATGCCCCACATGAAGCCCCAGGCGACACCGAGGAACAGCAGGAATGCCATCACCGGGCTACCGGCGAAGAAGGAGAACTGCATCTGGATGCCGAGCAGGGCGCCAAGGACGGTCGGCGCCATCGACAGCGCGAGCAGGGCATAAGTATTGCGCAGCACGCGGTTCCGGCGGACTGCGTATTCGGCGGCGCTCTGTTGGGCGATCTGGAACGGTTGCATGGACGATTCCCTTTCTGTAGAGGAACAGGCGAGTCTAAGACTAAACAAAGCCCACGAAAGTTTCAAGCAGCAGTCTCATCCCGCCCGGCGCGCTTGCGCTCGTGCGCCTTGAGCAGGCGTTTGCGCAGGCGGATCGACTTGGGCGTGATCTCGACCAGTTCGTCGTCGGCGATGAATTCGACGGCGGATTCGAGGGTCAACTGGATCGGCGGGATCAGGCGCACGGCCTCGTCGGCGCCCGATGCGCGCACGTTGGTGAGCTGCTTGCCCTTGATCGGATTGACCACGAGATCGTTTTCGCGGCTGTGGATGCCGATGATGATGCCTTCGTAGAGCGGGTCGCCGGGGCTGACGAACATGCGGCCGCGATCCTGCAGCTTCCACAGCGCGTAGGCGACGGCGGCGCCGTCCTCGGCCGAGACCAGCACGCCGTTGCGGCGGTCGCTCATGGCGCCGGCCCACGGGCCGTACTCGTCGAAGACGTGGCTGGCGAGGCCGGTGCCGCGCGTCAGGGTCAGGAACTCGCCCTGGAAGCCGATCAGTCCGCGCGCCGGGATGCGGTACTCCAGGCGCACCCGTCCCTTGCCGTCGGGCTGCATGTCCTGCAGCTCACCCTTGCGGCGGCCGAGCTCCTCCATGACGCCGCCCTGGTGGCCTTCCTCGACATCCACCGTCAGCATTTCGTAGGGTTCTTGTTTTTCCCCGTCCACTTCGCGCAGCACGACGCGCGGCCGGGACACGGCGAGTTCGTAGCCCTCGCGGCGCATGTTTTCGAGCAGGATGGTCAGGTGCAGTTCGCCGCGGCCGGAAACCTCGAACACGTCGGCGTTCGGCGTGTCCAGCACGCGCAGCGCGACGTTGGAGAGCAGTTCGCGCGCCAGCCGCTCGCGGATCTGGCGGCTGGTGACGAACTTGCCTTCCTTGCCGGCGAGCGGCGAGGTATTGACCTGGAAGTTCATGGTCAGGGTCGGTTCGTCGACCATGATCGGCGGCAGGCCGACGGGGTTGTCGACGGCGCAGAGCGTGACGCCGATGCCGACCTGCTCGATGCCGGTGACCAGCACGATGTCGCCCGCTTCGGCATCCGGCACGTTCTGGCGTTCGAGGCCCTGGAAGGTCAGCACCTGGCCGACCTTCGCGGCGCCGCGCGCTTCTTCGCCGTACATCACGGCGACCTGCTGGCCGGGCTTGATATGGCCCTTCTTGATGCGGCCGATGCCGATGCGGCCGACGTAGGAGTTGTAGTCGAGCGAGCAGATCTGCAGCTGGAGCGGCGCTTCGGAGTCGACGTCGGGCGGCGGCACATGGCGCAGGATCGCCTCGTAGAGGGGGCGCATGTCGGCGCCCGGGGTGTGCGAGGCCATCATCGCATAGCCGTTGAGGGCGGAGGCGTAGACGACCGGGAAGTCGAGCTGCTCCTCGGTGGCGCCGAGCTTGTCGAACAGGTCGAAGGTGTGGTCGATCACCCAGTCGGGGCGTGCGCCCGGACGGTCGATCTTGTTGATGACGACAATGGGTTTCAACCCAAGTGCGAGCGCTTTCTTGGTCACGAAGCGCGTCTGCGGCATCGGTCCTTCGACGGCATCGACCAGCAGCAGCACGCCATCGACCATCGACAGCACGCGCTCCACTTCGCCGCCGAAGTCGGCGTGGCCCGGGGTGTCGACGATATTGATGTGGGTGCCTTCCCAATCCACCGCACAGTTCTTGGCGAGGATGGTGATGCCGCGTTCCTTTTCCAGAACGTTCGAGTCCATCACGCGTTCGGCGACCTGCTGGTTTTCGCGGAAAGTGCCGGATTGGCGCAGCAGTTGATCGACGAGGGTGGTCTTGCCATGGTCGACGTGGGCGATAATGGCGATATTGCGCAGGGAACGGGACATCGTGGGTGGCGCGGAAAGCGCGGTCAAGAGAGGGGCGCGCATTCTAGCAGAGCGCCATGCCCGAATTCATGAAGGAGATCATAATGTTGGCAGTCATCGGCGGCAGCGGACTCACGCAGTTGGCGAGCCTGGAAGTGGCACGGCGCGAAGTCGTCCGCACGCCCTACGGCGAACCCTCGGGAACACTCGCTTTCGGCCGCATCGGCGCGCAGGAGGTGGTCTTCCTCGCCCGCCACGGCCATGGCCACACGATTCCGCCGCATCGCGTCAATTACCGCGCGAACCTCTGGGCGCTGGTGAAGGCGGCGGGCGCCGAGGGCATCATTTCGGTCGCCTCGGTCGGCGGCATCCGGGATGATCTCGGGCCGGGCGCGCTGGTGGTGCCGCACCAGATCATCGACTACACCTGGGGCCGGCCGCACAGCTTTTTCGATGGCGGCGACGCGCCGGTGGTGCATGTCGACTTCACCGAGCCCTACGACCGCGCATTGCGCGAACGCCTGCTCTGTGCCGCCGACGCGGTGGGGGTCAAGACCGCCGGCTCGGCCGTCTATGCCGCCACCCAGGGACCGCGTCTGGAGACGGCGGCCGAGATCGAGCGGCTGGCGCGCGACGGCGCCGACATCGTCGGCATGACCGGCATGCCCGAGGCGGCGCTGGCGCGCGAGCTGGAAATTCCCTACGCGGCGATTTGCGCGGTGGCCAACTGGGCGGCCGGAAGAGGGGATTCGGCCAGCGCGATCGATTTCGACCGCCTCGAAGCCGTGCTGCAGGAAACGCTCGGCCAGGTCCGCCGCGTGATCGAGCACCTGTGCGCCACCGGGATGGCTGCGGCGTAGTGCCGTCAAATTTTGAGGGTGTCCAGCAATTCCTGTTCGAGCTGCACCAGCGTGGCGGTCTTGCCCAGCTCGGCGCCGCTGATGAGGAAGGAGTCCTCGACCCGCTCGCCCAGCGTCATGATCTTGGCGCTGGAGAGCGAAACCCCGTGCCGCGCGAGCACGAGGGCGATGGCATAGAGCAGGCCCGGGCGGTCGGCCGCGGTGAGCGAAAGGATGTGGTGCTTGCCGCCCTCGTCAACGCGTACCGAGACTTCCGGGGTCAGCGGTACATGTTTCACCTGGCGCGACAGCCGTCCTTGCGGCGGCGGGGCGAGCGGCGGCAGCCGCTTCAGGTTGTCGGCCAGTTCGTGCTCGATGAGGCTGATCATGTCCCGGTAGGGCAGCTGGTTTTCCGGGTCGAGCAGGACGAAGCTGTCGAGCGCGTAACCGTGGCGGCAAGTGTGGATGCGGGCGTCGACGATCGAGTAGCCGAGCCGGGCGAAGAAGCCGCAGATGCGCGCGAACAGCGCCGGCTGATCCTTGACGTAGATCATCACCTGCAGGCCGGCGCCGACCGGGTTGAGGCGGGCGTGCACGACCGGTTCCGGGCTGTCCGGGCGGTAGTAGAGCGTCTGCGTATGCCAGGCGATTTCCTCGCTGTCGTGGCGCATGAAATAGGCGGTGTCGAGCTGATCCCATAAAGCCGTTTCGACGCCCGGCCGCAGGCCGCGCAGGCGCAGCTTGCCGCGCGCCTCTTCCTGGCGTTCCTCGATGCCGCCCAGGACACCGGCGGGGCTGGCGGTTTCTCCCGTCAGCAGGCGGCGCGTCGTGCGGTAGAGATCCTCGAGCAGCTTGGCCTTCCAGAGGTTCCAGACCTTCGGGCTGGTGCCGCGGATGTCGCACATCGTCAGCAGGTAGAGTGCGGTCAGGCGTTCCTCGCTGCGCACGATGTCAGCGAAACGGCGGATCACCTCGGGGTCGGTCAGGTCGCGCTTCTGCGCGTAGGTCGACAGCGTCAGGTGATGTTCGACCAGGAAGACGATCAGGTCGGTGTCGTGCCTGTCGATGCCGTGGGCACGGCAGAAACGGCGCGCGTCGCGCATGCCCAGTTGCGAATGGTCGCCGCCGCGGCCCTTGGCGATGTCATGAAAGAGAGCCGCGATGTAGAGGCGCCAGCGCTCGGGGAACGCCGCCATCAGGCGCGAGCAGTACGGATATTCGTGGGCGAATTCGGACAGCGACAGCCGGCGCAGGTTGCGCACCACCTGCAGGATGTGCTGGTCGACGGTATACACGTGGAACAGGTCGTGCTGCATGCGCCCGACGATGCGGCCGAAGGCGGGCAGGTAGGCGCCCAGGATGTCGAACTGGTTCATGCGCCGCAGCTGGTGCGTGAGGCCGCGCTTTTCCTTGAACAGGGCGAGGAAGTTGGCCCGGTTGGCCGGATCGTTGCGAAAGGCCGCGTCGATGCGGTCGCGCGCGTGCCAGAGTGCGCGCAGGTTGCGCGGGGTCAGGCCCTTCAGTTCCGGCCGCCGGGAGAGCAGCAGGAAGCTTTCGAGGATGGCTGCCGGTTTGCGCTCGTAGAGGTCATCGTCACGAATGTCGATCAGCTCGTGGACCAACTGGAAATTGTCGTCGATGACGATTGGCGCAGTGGCAGGATGACCTTCGATGCGCGCCGCGAGCTCGAGCAGGACCAGCGTGTTCAGCTGCGTGACCCGCTTGGCGTTGCGGTAGTAGCGCTGCATCAGCACTTCCGAGGCGCGGCGATGGGCGGTTGCGGCGATGCCGAGCTTCTGGGCCAGCGCTTCCTGATGGTCGAACAGCAGGCGGTCTTCGCGCCGGTTCGTCAGGTAGTGCAAGGCGATGCGCACGCGGCGGACGAAGTTCTCGGTGCGCGTCAGCTGCCGCGCTTCCGCGGGCGAGATGAAGCCGCGTCCGGCCAGTTCGCGCCAGTCGCCGGCCTGCATCGCGGCGCGCCCGACCCAAAGGATGATCTGCAGGTCGCGCAGACCGCCCGGATTTTCCTTGCAGTTCGGTTCGAGGTTGTAGGGCGTGTCGTTGTATTTCGCGTAGCGCTCTTCCTGCTCGAGCCGCTTCGCCTTGAGGAAGGCCGCCGGATCGAGCGCTTGCCGGAACTCGGCATGGAAGCGCGCGAACAGCGCACGGCTGCCGCAGAGGAAGCGGGCTTCCAGGAGGGCGGTCTGGATCGTGATGTCGCCGGCGGCCTCGCTCAGGCATTGTTCGATGCTGCGCACGCTGTGACCGATGTCGAGGCCGATGTCCCAGAGCATGCCCACCAAGCTTTCCAGTGCAGGCGCATGGGTCTCCTTGGCGTCATCGGGGAGCAGGATC
The DNA here is from genome assembly GCA_964586275.1 of uncultured Methyloversatilis sp. Lineage (GTDB taxonomy): Bacteria > Pseudomonadota > Gammaproteobacteria > Burkholderiales > Rhodocyclaceae > Sulfuricystis. The sequence continues at coordinate 5,916 of CAZPIE010000007.1, forward strand.
AACAGGTCGACGTCGGAAGCGGGATAGAGCTCGCCGCGGCCATAGCCGCCCACGGCGACCAGGGTGAGTTGCCTGTCGATCGCCGCGGTTTGCCACAGATGGCACAGGACCCGGTCGACGAGACTGGCGGTGCCGCGCAACAGGGCGGCCGGATTGCCGCCGGCCAAATACTTTTCCTTGAGCGCTTGGCGTCCGCTCAGCAGGGTTGCGCGGCAGTGCGGAACCGGGTCGGGGCCGGGCGGCGGACAGGCGGCATCCACTAAGGCGGGCGTCAGGCTACTTGAAGGGATCGGGCGGTGCCCCGGCGGAGAGGGTCAATACTTCGACGCCGGATGCGGTGACGCAGACCGTATGCTCCCACTGCGCGGACAGGCTGCGATCCTTGGTGACGATGGTCCAGCCGTCCGGGAGTTCGGAAACGGCGGCCTTGCCCGCATTGATCATCGGCTCGATGGTGAACACCATGCCCGGCTCGAGCCGGATGCCGTCGCCGCGGCGGCCATAGTGCAGCACCTGGGGTTCCTCGTGGAATTTTCTGCCGATGCCGTGGCCGCAGAATTCGCGCACGACGGAAAAACCGTTCGACTCCGCATGTTTCTGGATTGCGGCGCCGATGTCGCCCAGGCTGGCGCCGGGCCGCACGGCATGGATGCCCAGCCAGAGGCACTCGTGCGTGATGCGGATCAGCCGGTTGGCGAGGATGGAGCCCGCCGTCGTGCCGCCGGTGACGAACATGCGGCTGGTGTCGCCGTGCCAGCCATCCTTGATGGTGGTGATGTCGAGATTGACGATGTCGCCCTTTTTCAGCGGGCGGTCGTTGGGTACGCCATGGCAGACCTGATGGTTGACCGAGGCGCAGATCGACTTCGGATAGGGGGCATATCCCGGCGGGGCGTAATTGAGCGGGGCGGGAATGCAGTCCTGCACCTTCACCATGTAATCGTGGCAGAGCCGGTCAAGTTCCTCGGTCGTGATACCGGGCTTGACAAAGGGCTCGATATAGTCGAGCACCTCTCCCGCCAAGCGGCCGGCGATGCGCATTTTTTCAATTTCTTCCGGGGTCTTGATCGTGACGCTCATGGTCTGGCGGTGTGTTGGAGCAGGCGGACGATTCTAACCTGCGAAGATGGTTGCCACGGCCAGTGAAATGCATTTACAATCCGCCGCTTGCCTTTTCACCCAAGGCAAAATTCACACACCCGGCGCCGAGTGGGTGCCCCGCTCCGGTTGGATGGGCGGGGAACCGGCCGGGTGGCGGAGCAACCCATATCGGAGATATCGATGAGCACAACCATGCGCCAGATGCTGGAGGCCGGCATTCATTTCGGCCACCAGACCCGTTTCTGGAACCCCAAGATGGCCCCGTACATTTTTGGCCATCGCAACAAGATCCACATCATCAACCTCGAGAAGACCCTCGCCAAGTACAACGAGGCGATGGACTTCGTCAAGAAGATGTCCGCGAAGAAGGGCACCGTCCTGTTCGTCGGCACCAAGCGCCAGGCGCGCGAGATCGTCGCCGAGGAGGCGCAGCGCGCCGGCATGCCTTATGTCGATGAGCGCTGGCTCGGCGGCATGCTGACCAACTTCAAGACCGTCAAGCAGTCGCTCAAGCGTCTCAAGGACATGGAGCAGATGGTCGAGGACGGCTCCATCGAGAAGCTGAACAAGAAGGAAGCGCTGATGATGCAGCGCGAGCTCGCCAAGCTGCAGCAGAGTTTGGGCGGCATCAAGGACATGACGGCCTTGCCGGACGCGCTCTTCGTCATCGACGTCGGCTATCACAAGATCGCCATTACCGAAGCCAACAAGCTGGGCATTCCGATCGTCGGCGTGGTGGATACCAACCACTCCCCGATCGGCATCGATTACCCGATCCCGGGCAACGACGACTCTTCGCGCGCCATCCGCCTCTACGCGCGCGGCGTCGCCGACGCGGTGCTGGAGGGCAAGAGCCAGTCGATCAACGAAGTGGTACAGCAGATGGCCCACATGGTCGATGGCGACGAGTTCGTCGAGGTCGAGGAAGAAACGAAGGAGTAGAGATGGCTGAAATTACTGCAGGCATGGTCAAGGCGCTGCGCGAGAAAACCGATGCGCCGATGATGGAGTGCAAGAAGGCGCTGACCGAAGCGGACGGCGACATGGCCAAGGCGGAAGAAATCCTGCGCGTCAAGCTGGGCAACAAGGCGACCAAGGCGGCGACCCGCATCGCCGCCGAGGGTGTCGTCGGCATGTATCTGTCCGCCGACGGCAAGCTGGGCGCCGTCGCCGAAGTCAACTCCGAGACCGACTTCGTCGCCAAGAACGACGAGTTCATCGCGCTGGCCAAGGGTTGTGCCGAACTCGTCGCGACCAAGAATCCCGCCGACGTGGCGGCCCTTGCCGCCCTGCCGATGGGCGACGGCACGGTCGAAACGACGCGCGCCGCGCTGGTCGGCAAGATCGGCGAGAACATGACGATCCGCCGCTTCGCGCGCATCGAGGCGAAGGGTCGGCTGTCCTCCTATGTCCACGGCGGCTCCAAGATCGGCGTGCTGGTCGACGTGACCGGCGGCGACGAGACGCTCGGCAAGGACATCGCGATGCACATCGCGGCGTCCAAACCGAAGGCGCTGGATGCCTCCGGCGTGCCGGCCGAACTGCTCGACACCGAGCGCCGCATCGCCATCGAGAAGGCGCGCGAGTCCGGCAAGCCGGAAGCGATGCTCGATAAGATCGCCGATGGCACGGTGCAGAAGTACCTGAAGGACGTGACCCTGCTTGGTCAGGTCTTCGTCAAGGCCGAGGACGGCAAGCAGACCATCGAGCAGCTGCTCAAGGCCAAGGGCGCGACGGTCAACGGCTTCACGCTCTACATCGTCGGCGAAGGACTCGAGAAGAAGGTCAACGACTTCGCCGCCGAGGTGGCCGCCCAGGCGGCCGCCGCCAAGAAATAACGGGCGGGATGAGCATCATGACCGCCGCCGCGCCCGCCTACAAGCGCATCCTGCTCAAGCTTTCGGGCGAAGCGCTGATGGGCGACGATGCCTACGGCATCAACCGGGAAACCTTGTGGCGCATCGTCAACGAAGTCAAGACGGTGAGCGACCTCGGCGTCGAGGTCGGCGTGGTGATCGGCGGCGGCAACATCTTTCGCGGCATGGCCGGGGCGTCCTCCGGGATGGACCGCGCCACGGCCGACTACATGGGTATGCTGGCCACCGTGATGAACGCCATGGCCCTGTCCGACGCGATGCGCCAGGCCGGCATGAACGCCCGCGTGCAGTCGGCGCTGAGCATCGAGCAGGTGGTCGAGCCCTACATCCGCGGCAAGGCGATCCGCTACCTCGAAGAGGGCAAGGTCGTCATCTTCGGCGGCGGCACCGGCAATCCGTTCTTCACCACCGATACGGCGGCCGCGCTGCGCGGCTCGGAAATCGGCGCCGAGATGGTGCTCAAGGCCACCAAGGTCGACGGCGTCTACACCGCCGACCCGAAGAAGGATCCGACCGCGACACGCTATACGCGGATCAGCTTCGACGAGGCGATCGGCCGCGGGCTAGGCGTCATGGATGCCACCGCCTTCGCCTTGTGCCGCGACCAGAAACTGCCGATCAACGTGTTTTCCATCTTCAAGGCCGGCGCATTGAAGCGCGTCGTCATGGGCGAGGATGAGGGCACGCTGGTCCACTGTTAGGAGTTTCCCATGATCATTGCGGAACTGAAGAAAACCACCGAACACAAGATGCAGAAGAGCGTCGAGGCGCTCAGGCACGACCTCGCCAAGGTGCGCACCGGGCGCGCGCATACCGGCCTGCTCGACCACGTGACGGTCGATTACTACGGCAGCCCGATGCCGATCAACCAGGTGGCGAACATTACCCTGCTGGATGCGCGCACCATCGGCGTCCAGCCGTGGGAGAAGGGCATGGGGCCCAAGATCGAGAAGGCGATCCGCGATTCCGATCTGGGCCTCAATCCCGCCGCGCAGGGCGATCTGTTGCGCGTGCCCATGCCGATGCTGACCGAGGAGCGTCGCCGCGACCTGACCAAGGTCGTCAAACACGAGGGCGAGAACGCCAAGGTGGCGGTGCGCAACCTGCGCCGCGATGCGATCGCCCACCTCAAGGCCGCGCTCAAGAAGCACGAGATTTCCGAGGACGAGGAACGCAAGGCGCAGGACGACGTGCAGAAGCTGACCGACAAGTACGTCGCCGAAATCGACAAGCTGCTCGCCGAAAAAGAAAAGGACCTGATGGCCGTCTAGGTCGTCGGGATTTGCCCGGAGGGTTCCCGATGTTCTCCAGCGCCACCCGCAGCATTCCCGAACAGCGCAACGTGCCGCGCCATCTGGCGATCATCATGGATGGCAACGGGCGCTGGGCGAAGCAGCGCTTCCTGCCGCGCGTGGCCGGCCACCAGCAGGGCGTGGAGACGGTGCGCCAGATCGTCAAGGCCTGCATCGAGCGCGGCATCGAGTACCTGACGCTGTTCGCCTTCAGTTCCGAGAACTGGCGCCGGCCGCCGGAAGAGGTCGGTTTTCTGATGAAGCTCTTCATCACCGCGCTGGAGCGCGAAGTCGGCCGCCTGCACAGCAACGGGGTGCGCCTGCGCGTTGTCGGCGATCTGGCCGCGTTCGAGCCGCGCCTGATCGACCTGATCCGCCGCGGCGAAAGCCTCACGGCAGAAAACAAAAAGCTCACCCTGACCGTGGCCGCCAACTACGGCGGCCGCTGGGACCTGATGCAAGCCTTTAACGGTCTCGCGCTGGCCTATCCCGAGAAAGCGGGCAACTACACCGAGGCCGATCTCGAGCCCTTCCTGTCGATGAGCTACGCGCCCGAGCCGGACCTGTTCATCCGCACCGGCGGCGAGCAGCGCATCAGCAACTTCCTGCTCTGGCAGCTGGCCTACTGCGAACTGTACTTCACGGAAAAGTTCTGGCCCGATTTCGACGAAACCATGCTGGACGAGGCGATCAACAGCTTCCGCAAGCGCGAGCGCCGCTTCGGGCGCACCAGCGAGCAGCTGACGGCCGGTCCGGGCGCCGTGCTGCCAGCGCCGACTCTTGCGGGCTCGAGCGGCAATGCTTAAAGCGCGGGTCGTCACCGCGCTGTTCCTCGTTGCGGGCTTTCTTGCCGTCTTGTTCCTCTTGCCGCCGCGGGCTGCAGGAGTCGTGTTTGCAATGGTGGCCGCGCTGGCGGGCTGGGAGTGGGCCGGACTGATGCGGGCGCCAGCCAGGGGCCGCGTCGTTTATGCACTTCTGGTCTGCGGCCTCTGTCTGCTGTTCTGGACCAGCCCAGCCGAAGGTTTCCCCTTGCTGTGGGGACTGTCCGTGTTGTTCTGGATGGCTTTCGCACCTCTCTGGCTCAAGTGGAAATGGTCGACGGCCTGCGCCACCGTCGGCCTCGTCGTGATCCTGCCGACCTGGGCGGCGCTCGTCGCGCTGCACGAACGCAGCCCGGTGCTCCTGCTCGCGGTGATGGCGCTGGTCTGGGTTGCCGACATCGCCGCCTATTTCACCGGCCGCGCCTTCGGCAGGCACAAGCTTGCGCCGGCCATCAGTCCCCGCAAGACCCGGGAGGGCGTGGCGGGAGCCGTCATTGCTGTGCTGGTTTATGGCATGGTGGTCGCGCCCTTCCTGCCGGTGGTGCAAAATCTCGACCGCTTCGTTCTGGCCGGCTGCCTGCTGCTGCTCACGGCGCTGTCCATCGCCGGCGACCTGTTCGAGTCGCTGGCCAAGCGCCAGGCCGACGTGAAGGACAGCAGCCGGCTGCTGCCCGGCCATGGCGGCATCCTCGACCGCATCGACAGCCTCACCTCGACGCTGCCCGTCGTCGCCCTGGGCCTATACTTGTTCGCGCGATGAAGAAGCTGACCGTCCTGGGCGCAACCGGATCGATCGGTGTCAGCACGCTCGACGTGGTGGCGCGCCATCCCGACCGTTTCGAGGTCGTGGCCCTGACCGGCAACAGCCGCATCGATGCGCTGTACGAGCAATGCCTGCAGCATCGGCCGCGCTATGCCGTGGTCGGGCGGGAGCAGGATGTCGCCGGCCTGGCCGCGCGCCTGCGCGGCGCCGGCCTGCAAACCGAGGTCATGGCCGGGCCGCAGGCGCTCGCCTTCGTCGCTGCGCTGCCCGAGGTCGATGCCGTGATGGCGGCGATCGTCGGCGCGGCCGGACTGCAGCCGACGCTCGCCGCCGTGCGTGCGGGCAAGCAGATCCTGCTGGCGAACAAGGAAGTGCTGGTGATGGCCGGCGCGCTGTTCATGGCCGAGCTGCGGGCGCATGGCGCGACGCTGCTGCCGATCGACAGCGAGCACAACGCCGTGTTCCAGTCGCTGCCCGCCGATTACGCCGGCGATCCGGCGCGCGCCGGCGTCGCCCGCATCCTGCTCACCGCCTCGGGCGGGCCGTTCCGCGGCGTGTCGCTCGAGCGCCTCGCAGCGGTCACGCCCGCCGAGGCTTGCGCACATCCCAACTGGTCGATGGGCCGCAAGATCTCGGTCGATTCGGCGACCATGATGAACAAGGGGCTCGAGGTCATCGAGGCCCACTGGCTGTTCAACGTCGCGCCGGACCAGATCGAGGTCGTCGTGCATCCGCAGAGCGTGATCCATTCGCTGGTGCAATATGTCGATGGCTCGGTCGTCGCCGAACTGGGCAATCCCGACATGCGCACGCCCATCGCCCATGCGCTGGCCTGGCCGGAGCGCATCGCGGCGGGCGTCGCGCCGCTCGACCTGCCGGCGCTCGCCCGGCTGGATTTCGAGCAGCCGGATTTCGGGCGCTTCCCCTGCCTGGCGCTGGCCTACCGGGCGCTGCGCGCCGGCGGCAACGCCGCAGCCGTGCTGAATGCCGCCAACGAGGTGGCCGTGGCGGCCTTCCTCGCCGACCGCCTGCCCTTCCTCGGCATCGCCGGACTGATCGCCGCGACGCTGGATGCCGTGCCGGTCGCGGCAATGCCGGATCTGGACGCGATCCTGGCCGCGGATGCGCAGGCGCGCGCCGTGGCGACCGAGCTTCTGGAGCGCCGGCGGCCTCAAGAAACACGCAGGGCCGCTCCAAGTGTTTCTTGGCCCCTTGAGGGGAGATCGCCGCGCAGCGGCGATTTCGGGGTGGGCTCGTGAGTTTCGAGGGGGCCTTCTGGGTGGTCGGCGCCTTCGTGCTGGCGCTCGGCGTGTTGATCACGGTTCACGAACTCGGCCATTACCTGGCCGCGCGCCTCTGCAACGTCAAGATCCTGCGCTTCTCGGTGGGCTTCGGCAGGCCGCTTTGGCTCGGGCGTTACGGCCGCGACCAGACCGAATGGGCGCTGGCGGCCTTTCCGCTCGGCGGCTACGTCAAGATGCTCGACGAGCATGAGGGTCAAGTCGCGGAGCATGACCTGCCGCGCGCCTTCAACCGGCAGAGCCTCGGCAAGCGCAGTTTCATCGTCGTGGCCGGGCCGCTGGCGAATCTGCTGCTGGCGGTCGTGCTCTACTGGTTCCTGTTCTTGTCGGGCGTCGAGGAACCGCGCCCGCTCATCGGTGCGCCGCCGGCCGGCACCCTGGCGGCGGAGGCCAAAGTCGGCGCTGGCGTGACGGCTCGCAGCGTGTCCGGCACCCCGGTGGCGACCTGGACGGAGCTGCGCTGGGAAATCCTCCGGCATGTGCTGAACCGGGACACGGTCGTTCTCGAAACCATCGACCCGCAGGGCAACATCGAATTCCATCGTCTCGATCTCGGCCAGCTCGATGCCGCGGCGCTGGACGGCGATGTGATGCAGGCGCTCGGCCTGCGCCTGCATCACCCCGAATTCCCGGCGGTGATTGGCAGGGTCCAGGCCGGTTCGCCGGCGGCGCGCGCCGGCGTGCTGGCCGGCGACAAGGTCGTCGCCATCGACGATCGGTCGGTGGGCGGCTGGCATGACGTGACCACCGCAATCCGCGCCGCCGGGGCGCGCGAGTTGCTGCTCGAAGTCGAGCGCGGTACGGAGATCGTCCGGATTCCCGTGCGACCGGAACTCGTCGATGAGCGTGGCAAGCCGGTTGCCCGTATCGGCATCGCGGTGCGCGACGTCCCCGATTGGCGGCGCGACCTCATGACGACGGTCAGCTATGGCCCGTGGGAATCCTTGCGAAAGGCGCTGGCCCAGACCTGGGACACCTCGATACTCAGCCTGCGCATGATCGGCCGGATGATCGTCGGCGAGCTGTCGGTGAAGAACATCTCCGGACCGGTCACGATCGCCGACTACGCCGGCCAGTCGGCGCGCATGGGCGGCGATCATTACCTGCGTTTCCTCGCCCTCATCAGCATCAGCCTCGGCGTGCTGAATCTGCTGCCCATCCCGGTTCTGGACGGCGGGCACCTGATGTATCATCTCGCCGAACTGATCAAGGGTGGACCGCTCTCGGAACGCGCGATGGAAATCGGCCAGCAAATCGGCCTGACCTTGCTTGCATTGCTGATGGGGCTGGCACTCTACAATGACATCCTCCGCCTGGTTTCCAACTGAGTCTCCAACCGAGTATCCGGCTGACGCATGAAATATTCCGTTCTGGCAGGTCTGGCAGGTTTGGCAGGGGCGCTGATGGCGTCAAGTGCGGCCGCTTTCGATCCCTTCGTGGTGCGCGACATCCGCGTCGAGGGCATCCAGCGTACCGAGGCGGGTACCGTGTTCAGCTATCTGCCCGTCAAGGTGGGCGACACGCTCACCGAGGACAAGGCCAGCCAGGCGATCAAGTCGCTGTTCGCCACCGGTTTCTTCAAGGACGTGCGCCTCGAGGTCGAAGGCAACGTGCTCGTCGTGCTGATCGAGGAGCGGCCCGCCATCGCCTCGCTCGAGTTCACCGGCACCAAAGCCTTCGACAAGGAAAACCTGCGCAAGGGCCTGCGCGAGGTGGGGCTCGCCGAATCGCGCATCTTCGACCGCGCGCTGGTCGAGCGCGCCGAACAGGAACTCAAGCGCCAGTATCTGTCCCAGGGCTATTACGCGGCGCAGGTCACGACGACGGTGACGCCGCTCGAGCGCAACCGCGTCGGCATCACTTTCGCGGTCGATGAGGGCGAGATCGCCAAGATCCGCCAGATCAACATCGTCGGCGCCAGGAGCTTCAAGGAGAAGGATCTCCTCAATCTGTTCAACCTGCGCACGCCGGGCTGGCTGACCTGGTACACCAAGAACGACCGGTATTCGAAGCAAAAGCTCTCTGCCGACCTGGAGACCCTGCGCTCGTACTACCTCGACCGCGGCTTCGTCGAATTCAACATCGAGTCGACCCAGGTGTCGATCTCGACCGACAAGCAGGACATCTACATCACGATCAACATCAGCGAAGGCGATCAATACACCGTTTCCGGCGTGAAGCTGGCCGGCGAACTGCTGTTGCCGGAGGAGGAACTGCTGAAGCTGGTGACGATCAAGCCGGCCAGCCTGTTCTCGCGCGAGCAGGTTACCGCGACGACCAAGGCGATTGCCGACCGGCTCGGCAACGACGGCTATGCCTTCGCCAACGTCAATGCCGCGCCCGAACTGGACAAGGAAAAGAAGCAGGTCGCCTTCACGCTGTTCGTCGATCCGGGCCGGCGTGTTTACGTGCGCCGCATCCAGGTGCAGGGCAACACGCGCTCGCGCGACGAAGTGATCCGTCGGGAAATGCGCCAGATGGAAGCGGCCTGGTACGACGGCGAAAAGATCAACAAGTCGCGCACGCGCGTCGACCGCCTCGGCTATTTCGACGAGGTGACGATCGAAACGCCGGCGGTGCCCGGCACGACGGACCAGGTCGACCTCAACGTCAATGTCAAGGAAAAGCCGACCGGCAACCTGATGCTGGGCGCCGGCCTGTCGAGTTCGGAAGGCCTGGTCTTCTCGGGGTCGGTCAACCAGCAGAACCTGTTCGGCAGCGGCAAGCATGTCGGCATCGGCTTCAACACCAGCAAGATCAACACGCTGTACTCGTTCTCGTATACCGATCCGTACTACACGGTGGATGGCATCAGCCGCGGTTTCGATCTCTATATGAGGGACACGGATACCTCGCAACTGAACACCATCGCCACCTATGCGACCAAGTCGCTCGGCGGCGGCGTGCGCTACGGCATTCCGATCGGCGAGGACGACACGGTGAATTTCGGCCTGGCCTACGACAATACCCAGATCAAGACGACCACCTATACGCCGCAGCGATTCAAGGACTTCCTGACTCGATATGGCGACAAGTTCTCCGGACTCATCGGTACCCTCGGCTGGGCCAAGAATACCCTCGACAGCCACATCTATCCGATGAAGGGTTATGTCGCGCGGGTCGGCGGCGAGGTCGGACTGGGTGATTCATTGCGCTATTACCGGACGAATCTGCAGTACCAGCGCTATTTCCCCGTCAGCCGCGACACCACGCTGATGCTCAACGGCGAATTCGGTCTGGCGGACGGTCTGGGCGGCCGCCCGCTGCCTTTCTACAAGTACTACTATGCAGGCGGCGTCGGCTCGGTGCGGGGCTACAAGGCGGGCTCCTTGGGGCCGATCGCGGACGATGCGACCAATACCGAAGAGCGCCTGGGTGGCGATCGGCGCCTGATCGCCAACGCCGAATTCCTGTTCCCGATGCCGGGCGGCGGGCTGGACAAATCCTTCCGTCTGGGTGCCTTCGTCGATGCCGGCTGGGTCTGGGGCGTCGGCCAAAAGATGAATGTCGGCGACATGCGTTACAGCGCGGGCCTCTCGCTGTCCTGGACCTCCCCGCTCGGCCCGCTGAAGTTCAGCCTGGCCCAGCCGCTCAACAAGAAGGACAGCGACAAGACCCAGCGTCTGCAGTTCCAGATGGGAACGATATTCTGACTCAGGAGAGAGAATGAAAACTTTAGCGAAAACCCTATTGCCCGTTCTGCTCATGGCCTTCGTTACCCCGGCCCTGGCGGAATTCAAGATCGGCTTCGTCAATGGCCAGCGCGTGGTGAATGACTCCCCGCAGGCCAAGCGCGCGAAGCAAAGGCTGGAGAAGGAATTCGAAAAGCGCGACCAGGAGTTGCAGCAGCTTTCCAAGCGCCTGCAGTCGATGCAGGAAAACCTCGAGAAAAATGGCGTGACGATGGCGGAGAGCGAGCGGCGCAACAAGGAGCGCGAGTTCAACGAACTCAACCGCGACTTCCAGCGCAAGCAGCGAGAGTTCCGCGAAGACCTGAACCTGCGCCAGAACGAGGAAATGGCGGGCATCTTCGAGCGCGCCAACAGGGTCATCAAGCAGATCGCCGAAGCCGAGAAGTTCGACCTGATCGTTCAGGAAGCGGTCTATTTCAGCCCGCGCATCGACGTCACCGACAAGGTGATCAAGGCCCTCGGCAGCGAAGCGGCGGGCAAATAAGCCGCTCTCCTTGCCGTGGCCCGCAGCCTGGCTGACATCGTCGCGCGCTTTGGCGGCGAACTAAAGGGCGACGCGGCGCGCGTCATCACGGGCCTGGCCACGCTGGAGGCGGCGACGCCGGAACAGCTGAGCTTTCTGGCGAATCCGAAGTACCGCAACCAGTTGGCTGCCACCCGGGCCGGCGCGGTCATCCTGGCGCCCGAAGCCTTGGCGGCCTGTCCTTGCGCGGCGATCGTCACGCCCCAGCCCTATCTCTATTTCGCACGCGTATCCCAGTGGCTGGCGGAAGGGCACGCGCCCGCGCCGGGCATCCATCCCTCCGCCGTCGTCGAATCCTTGCTGCCGCCGTCGGTCAGCGTTGGTGCGCATTGCTGGATCGGCGCCGACGTCGACATCGGTGAGAACAGTGTGCTCTATCCCGGCGTCACGGTCTATTCCGGTTGCCGGATCGGGCGGCGCGCGATCATCCACGCCGGCGCCGTCATCGGCGCCGACGGCTTCGGTTTCGCGCGCGAGGCGACCGGCGAGTGGGTCAAGATCGCCCAGACCGGGCGCGTCGTCATCGGCGACGACGTCGAGATCGGCGCCAACACCACGATCGATCGCGGCGCGCTCGAGGACACGGTGATCGAGGACGGCGTCAAACTCGACAACCAGATCCAGGTCGGCCATAACGTGCGCATCGGTGCGCATACGGCGATTGCGGGCTGCGTCGGCATTGCCGGCAGCGCAACCATCGGTGCGCGTTGCACGATAGGCGGCGCAGCGATGATCCTGGGACACCTGACGCTGGCCGACGGCGTGAATGTTTCGGCCGGCACCCTGGTCGGCAAGTCGATCGCCCGGCCCGGCAACTACACCGGCACCGTGCCCTTCATGGCGCATGATGAGTGGCTGAGGAATTTCTCGCGCCTGCGCCATCTCGACGCGCAGGCCGATAGAATACGTGCCCTCGAAAAGCGCTTGGCTCAGTTGGAACAATTGCTGGAGAAAAAGTCATGACCGCCCCGACGCCCGCAGCCGCTGTCACCCCCATGGACATCCACCAGATTCTCGAATACCTGCCGCACCGTTATCCGATCCTGCTGGTGGATCGCGTGCTCGACGTCGTGCCGGGCGAGCGCATCACCGCGCTCAAGAACGTCAGCATGAACGAACCCTTCTTCCCGGGCCACTATCCCCACCACCCGGTGATGCCGGGCGTGCTGATCGTCGAGGCGATGGCGCAGACGGCGGCGATCCTGTCCTTCAAGACCATGGGCGGCAAGCCGGACGACAAGTCCGTTTACTACTTCGTCGGCATCGACGGCGCGCGCTTCAAGCGGCCCGTCAGCCCCGGCGACCAACTGATCATGGAAGTCTCGATCACGGCCAGCAAGCGCGGCATGTGGAAGTTCGCCGGGCAGGCCAAGGTCGATGGCCAGGTCGCCTGCGAAGCCGAGCTGATCTGCACCGTGCGCAAACTGGAAGAGTAAATCATGGCCCCCCACGCTCGCCAATTCGGCTCGCTGCCCCCCACAGGGGGGCGCATGCCTCCTTGGGGCGGCCCTGCGGAGGCATGATGTCGTCCAGCATCCATCCGACCGCGCTGATCGATCCGGGCGCGCGGCTCGGCGCGAACGTCAGCGTCGGCGCCTACTCGATCATCGGCCCCGCTGTCGAGATCGGCGACAACACCTGGGTCGGCCCGCATGTCGTGATCAACGGCCCGACCCGCATCGGCCGCGACAACCGCATCTTCCAGTTTTCCTCCATCGGCGAGATGCCGCAGGACAAGAAATACGCCGGCGAACCGACCGCGCTCGAAATCGGCGACCGCAACACCATTCGCGAGTTCTGCACCTTCAACCGCGGCACCGCGCAGGATGCCGGCGTGACCCGCCTCGGCAATGACAACTGGATCATGGCCTACGTGCATCTCGCGCACGACTGCCAGATCGGCGACCACACGATCTTCGCCAACAACGCCCAGCTCGCCGGCCACGTGCATGTCGGCGACTGGGCGATATTGGGCGGGTTTACCGTGGTGCACCAGTTCGTGCGCATCGGTGCGCACTGCATCACCGGCATGGGCTCGATCCTGTTTCAGGACGTGCCGCCCTTCGTCACCGCCGCCGGCAATCCGGTCGCGCCGCACGGCATCAACAGCGAAGGCCTCAAGCGCCGCGGTTACGCGCCCGAGACGATCGCCGGACTGAAGCGCGCCTACAAGACCCTCTACCGCAGCGGCCTGAAGCTCGAGGAAGCGGCTGCGGCGATCGCCGCCGAGGCCCAGTCGCAGGGAGACCCGGCGCCGCTGACCGTGCTGGCGGACTTCCTCGCGGCGCCCGGGCGCGGCATCATCCGCTGATCGCTTGGAACGCCTTACATGCCGACCGTGACAGTCTGCGTTGCCTCGACCGTTGGCGGTCCGAGGTCGGCGCTGCGGCCTTAGTGCCATGACCCGCATTGCACTCGTGGCGGGCGAAGCCTCGGGCGACCTGCTGGCCGCGCACCTGATCGAGGCGCTCAAGCGTCGCCTGCCGGACGCCGAGTTCTGCGGCATCGGTGGCCCGAAGATGCAGCGCGCCGGTTTCGATGCCTGGTGGCCCGCGGAACGGCTGGCGGTGCGCGGCTATGCCGAAGTGCTGCGCCATTACCGCGAAATCACGGGCATCCGGCGTGCCCTGCTGGCGCGGCTGCGCGACGAACGGCCCGATGTGTTCATCGGTGTCGATGCGCCCGACTTCAACCTCTGGCTCGAAACGCGTCTCAAGCGCGCCGGCATCCCGACCGTGCATTACGTCAGCCCCTCGGTCTGGGCCTGGCGCGGCGGCCGGATCAACAAGATCGCCCGCGCCTGCGACCGCCTGCTGGCGCTGTTTCCCTTCGAGCCCCCGCTCTACGAAAAAGTGGGCCTGCCGGTCGATTACGTCGGTCATCCGCTGGCCGACGTGCTGCCGCTCGAGTCCGGGCGCAAGGCGGCACGCGAACGCCTCGAACTGAACGGCAGCGGCCCGGTGATCGCACTCCTGCCCGGCAGCCGCCAGTCCGAAGTCGGCATGATGGCCGAGCTGTTCATCCAGACGGCCCGGCTGTTGCGCGAACGCATTCCGCAGGCGGTCTTTCTCGTGCCGCTGGTGTCGCGCGAAACGCGTACCCTCTTCGAGGCAGCGCTCTGGAAGCTCGGCCTCCAGGACTGGCTGATGAAGGATGCTCCCGTGCGGTCCGGTTTCGAGTTTACCCATGTCGAGCTCGATGCCGTGGTGAATTCCTCCGCGGGTTGTCTGAAGCTGCTGTTCGGTCATGCGCAGGATGCGCTGGCGGCCTGCGACGGGGCGCTCGTCGCCAGCGGCACCGCGACGCTCGAAGCGGCCCTGCTCAAGGCGCCGCACGTGATTGCCTACCGCATGTCGCCCTGGTCGTGGCGGCTCATGAAGCGCATGCGCTACCAGCCCTGGGTCGGGCTGCCGAACATCCTTGCCGGCCGTTTCGTCGTGCCGGAATTCCTGCAGGACGAAGCGACACCGGCGAACCTCGCCCAAGCGCTTGGCAACCTCGTGCTCGATGGCGAGGTACGCCAGCGCCTGGCCGGCTGCTTCACCGACATGCATCGGCAGCTGCGCCAGAACACTGCGGAAAAGGCGGCGGCGGCGATCTTGCCGCTGCTGCAGTCGGCATGATTTGTGGTGTCGACGAAGTGGGTCGCGGTCCGCTCGCCGGGCCGGTCGTCGCGGCCGCGGTGATCCTCGACGCGGCACAGCCGATCATGGGATTGGCCGACTCGAAGAAACTCACGGCCGCCCGCCGGGAAAAGCTTGCGGCCCAGATTCGCGCCAAGGCGCTGGCCTGGAGCGTTGCAGAAGCGACCGTCGAGGAGATCGATGCGCTCAACATCCTGCAGGCGACCCTGCTGGCGATGCAACGCGCCGTCGCTGGACTCAAGCTCGCGCCAGCCGAAGCGCTGATCGACGGCAACCGCTGTCCTCGTCTCGCCATCCCGGCACGCGCCATCATCGGCGGCGACGCGACGGTCGCGGAGATCTCGGCGGCTTCGATCCTCGCCAAGACCGTCCGCGATGCCGGCATGCGCGTCCTGCACGATCAGTTTCCGCAGTACGGCTTCGCCCGCCACATGGGCTACGGCACGGCGGCGCATCTGGCTGCGCTGCGCGAGCACGGACCGACCCCGGTACATCGCCGCAGCTTCGCGCCGGTGCGCGTTCTGCTGCCATGAAGACGATCACATCGCGCGACAATCCGGCGCTGAAATCCCTGCGCGCCTTGCTGACCGGTGCGCGCAAGCAGCGAGCAAGCGGCCAGACCGTACTCGAAGGACCGCATCTGCTGGCGGCCGCACTCGACCATGGCGTCACGGCGAATCTCGTCGCGGTGAGCGAAAGCGCAGCGGGCAATGCACAGATCGCCGCACTGTTGCTGCGTGCGGGCAAGGTCGAGACGTTCTGCCTGCCCGATCCGCTGTTCCGCAGCCTGAGCGAATTGGCCGCTCCGGTCGGCGTCCTCGCCCGCATTGCCGTCCCGCCGGCGCCGACTTTTCTGCCCGCCGGCGACTGCCTGCTGCTCGATGCGGTGCAGGATGCCGGCAACGTCGGCACCCTGCTGCGCACTGCTGCCGCCGCCGGCCTGCGCGACGTGCTGCTCGGACCGGGCTGCGCGGGCGCCTGGACGCCGCGCGTGCTGCGCGCCGCGCAGGGTGCGCACTTCGGTCTTTGCATCCGCGAGCAGGCCGATCTGGCCGGCTTCCTGAAGCATTATTCCGGCAACCCGGTCGCCACCGTGGCGCGCGACGGCGACTCCCTGTATGCGCTCGACCTGCGCCAGCCGGTCGCCTGGCTGTTCGGCAACGAAGGCGCGGGGCTGGCGCCCGAGCTGGTCGCGCTGGCGAAACGGCGAGCGACGATTCCGCTCGCACCGGGCAACGAATCGCTCAATGTCGCGGCTGCGGCGGCGGTCTGCCTGTTCGAAATGCGCCGCCAGCGCGAATTCCGGTAAAGTCGGCGCTGGTGATACGGCAGTAGGTGGCGAACAGGCGGCCGATGCGCATCGCCTCGGGATTCGGATGCAGGTTGGTCTCGTGGAACAGCCGCGCCGTGGTGATCATCAGGGCGATGCCGAACAACGTGTGGAAGACGAAGGCCGCCCGCCAGCCGAATCAGACCTGCAGGTAGCTCCCGAGCACCGGGCCGAACAGCGGCGCGAGGGCGAGCAGCGAACTGGCCTTCGCGAGCATGCGCGCGCCCTCGGCGGGCGCGAAGGCGTCGTGCACCATGGTGCGCGCGATCAGCCAGAGGATCATGCCCTGGCTCACCTCAGATTTTGTTCCGCATCAGGCGTGCCTTCTCGCGTTCCCAGTCCTTCCGCTTTTCGCTCTCGCGCTTGTCGTACTGCTTCTTGCCCTTGGCCAGGCCGATCTCGAGCTTCACGCGGCCCTTGGCGAAATGCAGGTTCAGCGGCGCCAGCGCATAACCCGCGCGCTCCACCTTGCCGATCAGTCGGGCAATCTCGCGCTCGTGCAGCAGCAGTTTCCGGGTCCTGACCGGGTCGGGCTTGACGTGGGTCGATGCCGTCGTCAGCGGGCTGATGTGACAGCCGAGCAGCCAGACTTCGCCGTCCTTGAGGATGACGTAGGCTTCCTTGAGCTGCACGCGGCCGGCGCGGATCGACTTCACTTCCCAGCCTTCGAGGACGAGGCCGGCCTCGAGTTTTTCCTCGATGAAATAGTCGTGGAAGGCCTTCTTGTTTTCGGCGATGCTCATGGGGAAGGGAATCGGTCGGGGGCGCTAGAATGGGCCCATTCTAAAGCAGCGCTCCACCATGGCTCTCGTCGAAAAGTCGGTACTGATCATGCGCACGCCCGAGCAGATGTTCGCGCTCGTCGATCGTGTCGAGGATTACCCGAAATTCCTGCCCTGGTGCGGCGGCGTCGAGGTGCTGGGTCGCACGGCCGACAAGACAGCCGCGCGCATCCACATCCACTATCGCGGCATCCGCGCCCATTTCGCGACCGAGAACAGCAAGGAAGCTCCGCACCTGATGAAGCTGGCGTTTCGCGAGGGCCCGTTCCGCCGCCTCGACGGCAGCTGGCGCTTCACGAAACTGGGGGACCACGGCTGCAAGGTCGAATTCCAGCTGCACTACGAGTTTTCCAACCGCCTCCTCGAGAAGGCGCTGGGGCCGGTGTTCGGCCACATCGTCGGCACCTTCGTCGATTCCTTCGTCAAGCGCGCCCATCAAATCCATGGCTGACAGCATTCACATCGAAGTCGTCTACGCCCTCGCCGAGCGGCAGGACGTGATTCCTCTGACCGTCGCGGACGGCACGACGCTCGGACAGGCCGTCGAGGCTTCCGGCCTGCCGGCCAAATACCCGGAGATCGACCTTGCCAAGGGAAAATTCGGCATCTACAGCAAGCTGGCGAAGCCGGATACGGTGCTGCGCGATCGCGATCGCGTCGAGATCTACCGGCCGCTGATCGCCGATCCGAAGGAAGTGCGCAAGCAGCGCGCCGCGGAAGGCAAGGTCATGAAGAAGGGCGGCGGGGCGGAGGCTGCTGGAGAGTAATTACTTGGCCACAGGTGCCTTGCACCAGTCATCGACCGACTTGCGTGCCCGCGCCAGTTCAGCCTCGCGGACGCTGCCATCCAGCGCGACACGCTCGCCCTTGTCGTCGATGCTGAACCGTATCTGCCCGGATTCGAGCGCCGCCAGATTGCCGCGCGCGCGCTGGCAGTTTTCCTCGCGAATTTTCGCCTGGGCCGGATCCTCGGCCGGCTTTTTCGCAGCCTCCTCCGCCTTGGCCCGTTTCTCGCGCTCGCCGAACTGGCGCTCGGCGGATATCTTGCGCGCGGCCTCGACGTCGCTGGTTTCGCTCGGCGCGCCCTGCACCTTGCGTGCCTGCGATTGCTTCTCGGCCGGCGGCCGGTCGCCGTAATGCAGCTTGCCGCTAGCGTCCTTCCATGAGTACATCTGGGCCTGGCTGGCCAGCGGCAGGCCAAGCGCAAACAGGCTGGACAAGGAGAGGATGAGGGCTCTGCGCATGGGAATTCCTCGCAACGGTAAGTGATTTGCCGGGGTCTGGCGACCTCCGTATAATGCGTTTTTGGATACAAGGATAACAGCATGCGACTCCTCAAGAAGGCCCTGACCTTC
>CAZPIE010000008.1:0-24215 GCA_964586275.1 uncultured Methyloversatilis sp.
GAGTTTCTGCCCCCTGGGGGGAGATCGCCGAAGGCGATTTCGGGGGGGGCTCATTCAGCCGCGCCGGACGAAATCAACCGTTCAGGCAAGCACCGCTTCGAGGACGACTTTGTTCGCTGCCGCCCGGACTTCCTTGAGCCGTCCGTGGCCGGGATACGGCTTCTCCTGGACATTGACGAGGCCGGCCTGCTCCAGATCGTCGATATCGCGCTTGACGGCGCTACGGTCGCGTTTGAGGCGGGCGGCGATATCCGTGATCGAACCGGGTTGGTCCTTGATGGCCCGGAAGAGGGCGATCTTCGCCGTGGTCAGGATGCGCGCCAGATCTTCCGGATCTTCGTAGGCGATGATCCGTTCGGCGGGAATCGACTTGCCCTGATCTGCCAGACGCGCGACCGTGCGGCCTCGTTTGAAGAAGCCTTCCACATTCCCTGTCTTGATGACGGTCTTCATTTTCTGCCTCCGCTGGTCAGCCAATCCCGTTCGAAACGCGCCTCGATGTCTTCGAAGCTGGTAAAGGCCACATCCTCGACCTTGCCCATGATGTGCCGGTGATGGATACCGTGGGCATTGTCGTAGCCGACGACGCGGCCGTTGTCGCCCGAGTCAAGCGCATGGTTGATGTACGCAAGGTTGTAACGCACCACCCGCCCTTGACGATCCACCCACACCTCGCGTCGGAGCAAACCATTGCCGCGCTTGCGTGAAATGCTGAATGTCTCGTCAATGATCTTTCGTTCAGGCATGACCAATAATATCATGTCTGAGGCGCCATCCTGGCAGCGCTACGACTTTTACGGAAACTCGTGACCGCCGCGCCGCTCCTCCCGCGGTTTCCTCGCGCATCATGAACACGCGTGCCGTGCTTTCCGGGAGGTGGTTGAGGCAGGCGTCGAAGACCTGCCAGAACTATGCTTGCCGCAGCGTTTCCTCCGGATCGCCCCAGTCGCCGGGACGATGGTCCCGCTGCCAGTGGCCCGCGAAATCCCGCCTGCCGGCGAGCGCGGCGATCATCGTCTCCTGCACGACATCCTCCGCGAGCGGGTCGTCGCGCAGCTGCAGGCGGGCGAAGCGCAGCAGGTCGGGACGGAAATGGGCCAACTGAGGGGCGAGTTCATCGGCAGGGTTCATCGGGCAATGTTACGCCGGATCAGGGTGTCGATGGAGAGGCGTCCCGGCCCCATGAGGATCAGCGGCAGCAGCATCGCCAGGAAGATTACCGGCAGCTTGAAGTTGCCCTGGCCCTGGTCGGTGATGACGTAACCCTTGAGCAGGTCGCCGAGCGTCGCCCATTCCGCCGGCCAATGCACGCTGGCGATGGCGACGATCGTCAGGATGAACAGCGAGACGCCGAAGAAGCGCGTGCCCAGACCGATCACGAGGGCGATGCCGCCGGCCAGCTCGAACCAGGTCGCCATCTGCCAGCTGATCTCCGGCGGCACGATGCTGAATGGGTAGGGAAACTTGTCCTGGATGTCAGCGAACCAGTTCTCGCCGCGGAATTTTTCCAGCCCGGACTCGAAGTATTCCCAGCCGAGGATCAGGCGCAGTCCGAGCAGGCCGATCCAGAGGCCGATCAGGTCGATGCCGGCGAACAGTTTTCCTATGAGCTTTTTCATGATTTGACTCCGAGAATGGCGCCGGCGGCGCGGAGCTCTTCCAGCAAGGCGGCGCCGTGGGCGATCACCGCTTGCGGGTCGGCACGGCCGAGTTCCGCAGCGATGGCGGCGCAGGCGGCGCGGCCGTTCAGCCGCCCTTCCAGCAGCAGGTCGACGAGGCGCGCGCTGACGGGATTGAGTTCGACGAATTGCACTGCGTCGGCGGTGTCGCGATACACCAGCAGGTGGGTGGAGATCGGCTGGCGCGGCCGGTAGTCCGGGCCGATGCGCTGCACCGGCCAGGCGTAGGCGAGATTCATCAGCGCCGGCGCGAGTACCGGAATGCCGGCCAGCAGGTCGCCGGCCGGATCGTGGGCGGGCATCGGCGCGTCCATCACGTCGAGCGCCAGCTCGACCCACTCGTAATGCGCCAGTTCCTTGAGCCAGCGCGGGCCGACCTCGGCCGGCAGCCAGGCGAGGAACTCGCGCGGAATCTCGCGGAAATAAGGCGTCTGGCAGCGCACCTCGCGGAAAAAGGCGCGGTTGAGGCGACGCCAGCGCCGTTCGCCGAGCACGCTGCGGGTGACCGGGTAGCAGGCATCGAGAAAGCCGGCGAGATTGTTGAACAGCAGCTCGGCATAGATCGCGGCGCGGCGCACGGGCACGCCGGCGGGGCGCGCGGCCTTGCGGGGGTCGCGCAAGTGGCGTCCGAACTCATGCTGGAAATGTTGGAATGGGAGAGCAGGGGGCATCAGGCGGCCTCGCGAAGCTGGGTGACGCGTCGCTGCGCAGCGTCAATCTGCGCGACTTCGCTGGCCAGTTCGCCCAGCGGCGGAATGTTGAAATCGCGTTCGAGGCAGGTCGGCAAGGGGCCGACCCGCGCATAAACCGCGTCGAGCAGCTGCCAGACCGGATCGACCACATCGGCGCCGTGGGTATCGACGCGGATGCCGTCCGGCTCGACGTAGTGGCCGGCCATGTGCAGGTAGCAGGCGCGTTCGAGCGGCAGCGCGTCGATGAAGGCGAGCGGGTCGAAGCCGAAGTTGCTGCCATTCACGAAGGCATTGTTGACATCGAGGTGCAGCAGGCAGTCGGCTTCCTCGATCACCGCCCGGATGAAGGCGGGCTCGCTCATCTCCGCGCCGGGCGGAGCGACGTAGTACGAGGCGTTCTCGATGCCGATCTTCATTTCGAGAATGTCCTGCGCCTGGCGGATGCGGCCGGCGACCCATTTGACCGCGTCCCCGGTGCAGGGAATCGGCAGCAGGTCGTAGAGGTGGCCATCGTCGCCACACCAGGACAGGTGCTCGGTGTAGAGGGCCATGCCGTGCTCGCGCATGAAGCGCCTGATGCGCTTCAGCAGCTCGACATCCAGGGGGCGCGGGCCGCCCAGGTCGAGCGACAGGCCATGGCAGACGAAGGGATGGCGCTCGGTGAAATGGCGCAGGTCCTTCGCCGAACGACCGCCCATGCCGGCCCAGTTTTCCGGGGCCAGCTCGAAAAAGTCGATGGCTTCGGGAACCCCCGGCTTCAGGTCGGGAATCAGTTCCCGCCTGAAGCCGAGGCCGGCGCCGGAGAGTCCGGTACGGGGCATGACGAAATTACTTCTTGGTCCCGCCGCACTTGCCTTCACCGCATTTGCCGTCCTTCTTCTTGTCGTCGGCTTTCTTCGTGCCGCCGCACTTGCCTTCGCCGCACTTGCCGTCGGCTTTCTTGTCGGCCTGGGCCAGCTGGTAACCGCTGTCGAGCTTGGCCATCCCGAAGGGATTGTCGGCGGCGTGGGCGAGGGGGGCCAGGGCAACCGTGGTCGCAAAGGCGGCGCCGGTGGCGAGGGCGAGGGTGGTTTTCTTGTTCATGGTCAGTCTCCTGTGGTGGTTGAGGGGTGCAACGTTTTGTGTCCATTAGTCGGGACAACAAGCCGATTTCTTACAAACGCACTCGGGGTTTTTAGGTTCGGCCGCGCGCGGACCGCATGCCTTGGGTGAAGCGGCAGTAGCGGTTTTTGCCGGCCGCCTTGGCGGCGTACATCGCAAGATCGGCGCATTTCATCAGCCCCGCGGCATCGCGGCTGTCTTCGGGAAAGCAGGCCACGCCCATCGAAGCGCCGACGGACAGGACGTGGTCGCGCAGTTCGAAGGGCAGCGCGATGGCGGCGATGATTTCGGCGGCCAGTTCGTCGGGGAGTCCGTTTTCCCCGAGATCTTCCATCAGGATCAGGAACTCGTCGCCGCCGAGCCTGGCCACCGTGTCGGTCGCGCGCCGCACGCTGTGGCGGATGCGACGGGCGATCTCGCGCAGCAGCAGATCGCCGATGTCGTGGCCGCAGCGGTCGTTGATTTCCTTGAAGCCGTCGAGGTCGATGAAAATCAAGGCGAGCGGGAGGCTGTCCCGCCGCGAACGTTCGATCGCATGCGCCAGACGTTCATGAAACAGTACGCGGTTCGGCAGGCCGGTCAGCGCGTCGTGGAAGGCGAGATACTGGAAGCGCTCGTTGGCCCGATGGAAGGCGGTGATGTCGTGAAATACCGAGGCATAGCAGGCCGGCATGCCGTCGTGCGGCGCGATGCGGTTGATCGTCTGCAGGATCGGATAGGCGGTGCCGTTCTTGTGGCGGTTCCAGATCTCGCCCTTCCAGCGCCCCTCGTTGAGCAGCGCGTTCCAGAGTTCCTCGTAGAAGGACGGCGGATGATGGTCGGACTTGAGCAGGTTCGGCTTCCTGCCGATGGCTTCGCCGGGACCATAGCCGGTGATGTGGCTGAAGGCCGGATTGACGGCAATGATGAAGCCACGCTCATTGGTGACCAGGATGCCTTCGCTGGTGCTCTCCATGATGCTGCTGGCCAGCCGCAGGCGGACTTCCATGATGCGCGCCGGGTCGGCGGCTCCATCGAAGAGCATGCGAAACCACTGCTCGTCGGCGGCCATGCCTTGCTGCTCTCTGGCGTCGATGCGATCGCTCATGCCAGTCACACTCTCTGTGGGTTTGTTATTCGATACAGCTTGTTTATAAGTGCATTGATACACCTTTTAATGAAGTCATGCAAGCAATCCATGACCATCGGCAGAGGCGGCGGGAAAATTGATACGTCTCAAGGATCGTCGTGATCCAAGTCGAAACAATGCAAGGGCTCTCCCGCTAAATCCCCTAAATCCCAATTCATCGCCATGACGCCTTTCCGTACCCTCGTCCCCGCCCTGGCCGTCGCCATGGCCATTACCCTGCCGATTCCGGCCGCCGGTTCGGAGATCGACCCGCTCCGCGCGGTGGTCGCCACCCTCGGCAACATCAACGGCCGCGCGTTGGCCTGCGGCCACCCCGAGATCGTCAGCCGTGCCAAGGCCATCGTCATCGCCCGCGTGGCCAAGACGCGGGAACTCGGCGAAGCCTTCGAGCAGGCCACCAGCGCGGCCTTCCTCGCCCAGGGCCAGCGCAAGGCGGAGTGCCCGCCGCGCGCCGCGCTGATGGTCGAACTGGAAACCGCCGCCCGCCCGCTCAACCCGCCGAACGCCCACCAGCTGGCCGCCACGCCGGACACCCCCGAGGTCGGCATTAACCCGCGCTACCTGCTGCAGGCCGCAAACGGCCGCGCCGTGATGGACGGCGACTTCAAGGACCGCTTCCAACTGATCACCTTCGGCTACACCTTCTGCCCCGACATCTGCCCCACGACCCTGCTCGAAATGGCTACGGTGCTCAAGCAGCTCGGGCCCGATGCGGCCAGGGTGCAGGCCCTGTTCATCTCCGTCGATCCCGAGCGCGATACGCTGGCGCAGCTGCGCTCCTACACCGAATTCTTCGACGCCCGCATCCTGGGTGTCACCGGCTCGCCGGAACTGGTCAGGCGCGCCGCCGACAACTTCAAGCTGCGTTACGAGAAGGTGATCGACCCCAAGGTCAATCCCGCCCATTACGCGGTGGATCACACCGCGGGCATGTTCCTGCTTGCGCCTGGCGGCCAGTTCCTCGCCAAGTTTCCCTACGGCAAACCGGTCGACGAAATCGTCGCCCGCCTGCGCGAGGAGATTGCGCTGCGGGCACCCGCCGCCGGTGCGTCGCTGCAAGGCGCTGCAAAGTGACCCCCTTGATTTTGGTCGGCCTGCTCGCCGCGGCCATGAACAGCGCAATCGCTCATGCCGCCGGCGCGGCGGACCAGATCGCGGTCAGCGATGCCTATATCCGCCTGGCGCCGCCCGGAGCCATGGCGACCGGCGCCTACATGACGATCCGCAACGCCGGCCCCCGGGAAGTCCGGATCGTCAAGGCAGCCAGCACGGTCGCGCGCATCACGGAGCTGCATACCCACCTCAACGAGGGCGGCGTCATGAAGATGCGCCAGGTGAAGGACATCCCCGTGCCGGCGGGCGGTGAAACCGTACTCAAGCCGGGCGGCCTGCATGTCATGCTGATCGAGATGAGGCTTCCGCTCAGGGAAGGCGACAGGGTGCCAATCACCCTTGGCCTGGACGACGGGAGCAGCAAGGAGATCGGCGTCCCCGTGAGAAACCCGGGTTCGAATGCCGGTGCAAAGGACGACGGAATGGCAGGCCACAAGCACTAGCCAGACTGCCGTCCCGCCTTCGAAAGTACCCTATTCGAGTTTCGAGTTCATTCCGCCACCTCGACCAGGACGTTCTCGAGATGATGGCGGTCGGCCCATTTTTCGAGGTGCCAGCCGTACTCGTCGAACAGGAACCAGTTGAGCGCGCAGTTGGGAATGCTGAAGTCGCGCGGCGTGTGCAGCGGGCGGCCGGTCGCCTTGCGGTAGATGATGTCGAGCACCCCGCCATGACTCACGGCGCAGAGGGTCTGGCCTTGGTGGTGGCGCAGCATCCAGTCGATCCCTGCCTCGATGCGCGCGACGAGGGCGCGCAGGGTCTCGCCGCTCTCGAAATCATAATCCGGGTTGCGGGCGACATAGTGGGCGTGTGCCTCCGGGTAGCGCACCGCGCCCTCGGCCGCGGTGATCCCCTGGAAGATGCCATAGTTGCGCTCGCGCAGCTGCGGCAGCCGCTGCACTTCGAGGCCTTCGATCTCGGCGATGGCGCGTGCGGTATCCATGGCCCGGGTGAGGTCGCTGCTGTAGAGTGCGCTGAAGCGGTGGTGCGCGGCGTAGTAACCCATCGCCAGCGCCTGGGCGCGCCCCGTCCTGTTCAGCGGGATGTCGATATGGCCCTGGATACGCTTTTCGATATTCCAGTCCGTCTCCCCGTGGCGGATGAAGCAGATGCGTGTGGTCATGCGCGATGATCTCGATAGCCGTTATTCAAGCCCCCGCGCCATGCCGATCCGGTTCGGGGCCGGGGTGGACGGGGATTGTGCCACGACGGCCGGCGCCAGCGCCGATGATTGCGTTCTCTGTCATGCGCATAATCTATATTATGTCAAATTACAAATTGAGAGCCGACTGCAAAATGTCGGAACTCATGGGATCAACGGGCGCCCGCCTTGCGCAGAAATTCCGCCACTTCGGTGTGCCTGGCTTGCGTTGCCATGTCGAGCGCGGTGCCCTCCGTGCTGTCGATCTGGTTGAGATCCGCATTGGCGCCTACGAGCAGGCGCACCGTCTCCAGATGGCCGCGCTTGGCCGCCAGCATCAAGGCGGTCGAGCCGTTGGGCGCCAAGGCATTGATGTCCGCGCCCGCCGCCAGCAGCAGCGCGGCGATCCTCGCGCGGTTCTCGAAGGCGGCGTAATGCAGCGCGTTCCAGCCAGGCTGGCCGGGTTCGACCTTGCGCTCCAGCAGCAGTTTGACGATTTCCTCATTCCCTTGCAGCGTCGCGAGCATCAGCGCGCTGTCGCCATAGCGGTTGCGCTTCCTGGCGTTCGCCCGGTTGTCGAGCAGGAATCGCACGAGTTCGAGGTTGTTTTCGCGTGCAGCGATCATCAGCAGGCTGTTGCCCTGTTGATCCGTGGTATTCACATCCATGCCCCGCCGCAGCAGGTCTACGACTTTGCTCGTTTCGCTCTGGTTCGCCGCGACAAGGATGTCGTCGTATACGCCGGCGACGGCGAACGGGCTGGCGGCAAGCAGGAGAGCGGTTGCGCAGGTGATGAGCGTCTTTTTCATGGCTGGGCGTGGCTGAACAGGCGGAAGAAGTTGGCGGTGCTGGCTTCGGCAACGGCTTCCAGCGGCAGTTCCCGCAAACGCGCGATTTCTTCCGCCACATGCAGCACATAGGCGGGCTGGTTTATTTTGCCGCGATAGGGTGCCGGGGCGAGGTAGGGCGAATCGGTCTCGACCAGCAGGCGGTCGAGCGGCACCCACTGGGCGATGGCCTTGAGTTCGATGGCGTTCTTGAAGGTGACGATGCCCGAGAAGGAGATATGGAAGCCGAGGTCCAGCGCCTGTCGGGCAACCTCGGCGCTCTCGGTGAAGCAGTGGAAGACCCCGCCCACCTGCTCCGCCCCCTCCTCCTTCAACACGCGCACGGTGTCGGCCGCCGCCGCGCGCGTATGGATGATCAGGGGCTTGCCGCATTGCTTCGCGGCACGGATGTGGGTGCGGAAGCGCTCGCGCTGCCACTCGAGGTCGCCGCTCAGGCGGTAATAATCGAGACCGGTTTCGCCAATTGCGACGACTTTGGAATCCCGGGCCAGATCGACCAGGGTGGCGACATCGGCTTCGCGGGCGGGTTTGTCGTGGTCGGTTTCGGTATCCGGATGCACGCCGACCGCGGCGAAGAGGTTGGGTGCGCTGCGGACGATCTCCAGCATGGCCGGAAAGCGCTCCAGCGTCACGCCGGCGCACAGCGCCCAGCCGACGCGGTTATCCCGCATGGAATTCAATAGGTTGGGAATATCCGCAGCCAGCTCCGGAAAATCGATGTGACAGTGCGAGTCAGCGAGCGGTGTCATGTTTTCAATGGCTTGAATGCGCGGACGCAGAGATCTTCAAGGAAGAGCTTCGGGTTGAGCGGATGATTGGCCCAGGCGCGCAACTGCGCGACCTGCTGCTGCGCCTGCATGAGTGCGGGCAATGAAATGCGCCCGGCCTGCTGGACGAGCGCCGCCTGCGGGAAATAGCGCGCCGGCGCGCCGACGGTCAGCCTGCCCAGATCGAAGAGCCACTTCTGGACTGTCGTGACCAACTCTTCCATGGCCAGGGCGCTGTCGGCCTTGACCAGCGCTTCCCAGCGCGCGGCCTGGGCGAGCGGGTCGGCGGGTTTCAGCAGGTCCGCCACGAGCGCATCGAGCGCCTTGAGGCGCCCGCTTTTCGCCGCGTCGGCAATTTCGAGCGGGGCGTGGCTGAAGAACGGCAGCCATTTCGCGTGCTCGCCCAGCTTGCGTTCGGCTAGCCAGCGCTTTGCCTCTTCCTCTGCGGGGCGTCCGAACATCACCCGCCGCGAGCGGCTCAGCAGGGTCGGCAGCAGGCGACGCCAGCGGTGAGAAATCATTATGAAATAGAACGATGAAGATGGTTCTTCAAGTATCTTGAGAAGTGAGTTGGCGGTGATCGCGTTCATCGCCTCGGCCGGGTCGATGATGCAGACGCGTGCGCCGGCCCGGTGTCCGCCGACATGGAAGAAGTCCTCGACCTCGCGAATCTGCTGGATGCGGATCTGCTTGCTGGCCTTCTTCTTGCCTTCTTCGGCGACCGGGGTCTCCTCTTCGCTTTCAGTTGCCGCATCCGGCTGCAGCAACCGAAAGTCGGGGTGGTTGCCGTTGGCGAACATGAGGCAGGAGGGGCAGCTGCCGCAGGCCGGCTGCCGTGGTTTCAGCGGGGCTTCGCAGAGCAGGCGCGCAGCCAGCGCATCGGCCAGTTCGCGCTTGCCGACGCCCGGCTGTCCCGCGAACAGCAGGGCGTGCGGAAGCTGGACCCCGGCGCCCGTCAGGCTGTTCCATACTTTAATATTAAGCAAATTATCAGACACTTGAGAAATACTCTTCAAGTTGTTTCTGTATCTGTTCGACGCCCTGGCGCGAGTCGATGACCTTCACCCTGGCGGGCATGGCCCTTGCCCGGGCAAGGTAGGCGGCGCGCACGCGCTCGTGGAAATCGGCCTTTTCCTGCTCGAATCGATCCAGCTGGCGCGCGGCGCCCGCCATGCGTTGGGCGGCGATGTCGATCGGCAGGTCGAACAGCAGGGTCAGGTCGGGCTGGAAGCCTTCCTGGACCCAGTTTTCCAGTTGTGCCAGCTTTTCGGTGCTCAGGCCGCGCCCGCCGCCCTGATAGGCGAAGCTGGCATCGGTGAAGCGATCGCAGACCACCCAGTCGCCGCGGGCGATGGCCGGCCGGATGACCTGATCGAGGTGCTCGCGGCGGGCGGCGAACATCAGCAGGGTCTCGGTTTCGAGGTGCATCGGCTCGTGCAGCAGCAGCTCGCGCAGCTTTTCGCCGAGCGGGGTGCCGCCGGGTTCCCGGGTCTGGACGACCGTCCGCCCCTGCGCTCGCAAGTGATTGACGAGCCAGGATAAATGCGTGCTCTTGCCGGCGCCGTCGACGCCTTCGAGGGTGATGAACCTGCCCCGCTCCATCATTTCCTGCCCAACTGGTATTTCGCCACGGCGCGATTATGCTCCTCCAGCGAGCGTGAAAAGGCGCTCGATCCGTCGCCCCGGGCGACGAAGTAGTAGAGGTCGGTCGCGGGCGGATTCAAGGCGGCCTCGATCGAGGCCAGGCCCGGCAGGGCGATCGGCGTCGGCGGCAGGCCGGGACGGGTATAGCTGTTGTAGGGTGTGTCGGTCAGCAGATCGATTTTGCGCAGATTTCCGTCGAATCTCTCGCCCAGTCCGTAAATCACCGTCGGATCGGTCTGCAGCCGCATCCCCTTGCGCAGCCGATTGACGAAAACGGAGGCCACCTTGCCGCGGTCCGCCGCCGCGCCGGTTTCCTTCTCGACAATCGAGGCCATGATCAGCGCCTCATCGATATTCCGATAAGGCACTGAAGGATCGCGGTTTTCCCAGGCGGCGGCAAGCCGGCGCTGCATTGCCTCGTAGGACCGCCGGTAGACGCTCAAGTCGCTCGACTGCTTGGCGAACAGGTAGGTATCGGGGAAGAAGCGGCCTTCGGGATGCGTCGCGGTGGCGCCGATGCGCTGCAGAATCTCGGCATCCGTCAGGCCGGCGGTGTCGTGGCGCAGGTCGGGATGGGCGTCGATGCGCGCGCGCATCTCGCGGAAGGTCTTGCCCTCGACGATGACGATCTCGGACTGCGTGACGTCGCCGGCGGTGAGCTTTCCCAGCAACTGCCATGCCGTCACGCCAGGACCGACTTCGTAGGCGCCGGCCTTGATGGAGCGGTCGCGGCCGGTCAAGCGGCCGAGCAAGGCGAACTGCCAGGGCGGAATGCCGACGCCCGCCGCCGCCATTGCCTGCGCGGCGCCTTTCAGCCCGAGGCCGGGGCGGATGTCGAAATTCACGACATTCTGGGCATTGACTTTGAGCGGGACGGCCGCAGATGCGAACCACAACATCCAGCCCGCCAATGCAATCAGGCCGGCGACGGCCAGCAGGGCAAGTAACAGTATTCTTTTGGGCAGAAGCATATCAGGCGGCTATGATAGCCGCTCCACCGAAACGGAACCCCGCATGAGCCAGACCACCTTTTTCGTACCGCTCGCCGACCACGGCCTGATTCGCGCCAGCGGCGCGGACGCCGCCCCCTTCCTGCACAACCTGCTGACCAACGACGTCACCCACCTGCCCGCCGACGGCGCGCGCCATGCCGGCCTGTGCACCCCCAAGGGCCGCATGCTCGCCAGCTTCCTGATCTGGCGCGAAGGGCCGGACTACCTGCTGCTGCTCTCGGCGGACATCCTGCCGGGCATTCTCAAGAAACTCTCGATGTACGTGCTGCGCAGCAAGGTCAAGCTGGCCGACGTCACCGCCGAGCGCGCCCTGCTGGGGACGGTCGGCTGGCCGGGCGGCCCGCATGAAGCGATGACGACGGCCCCCTGCGCAGGCGGCACGGCGATCCGGCTCGATGCCGGCCGCTGCGTGCTGGCGCTGCCTGCAGGCGCCGTGCCTCCGGGCATCCCGCCGGGCGGTCGATTGGAGGATTGGCATCTGGCGGAAATCCGGGCCGGCATGCCGCGCATCGTCGCCGCGACGCAGGAAGCCTTCACCCCGCAGATGGTCAATTACGAGCTGGCCGCCGTCGGCGGCGTGAGTTTCCACAAGGGCTGCTACCCGGGCCAGGAAATCGTCGCCCGCACCCAGTACCTCGGCAAGGTCAAGCGCCGTATGTACCGGGTGAAGGTCGAGAGCGCCTTCCCCCCGGGCGCCGACGTCTTCACGCCGGAAGCCGGCGACCAGCACTGCGGCGCGGTGGTGCTCTGCGCGCCGCGCCCCGAGGGCGGCCACGAGGCGCTGCTGGTGGTTCAGTCTTCCGGCATGGAAGCGAACGCGGTGCATGTCGGCAAGCCCGACGGTCCGCTTGCCAGCTTGTTGCCATTGCCCTACCCTATCGAATAAGCCCCCGCCCGAAGTCGATGGATGCCGCACGCCTGTTGAACGGTTTCATGCCGGCGGGCGGGGCAATTCCGCAAGAACGGAGGATTCGATAATGTCGACCGGCGTATAGGGCGACACAACGTCGAACAGTTCAATGATATCGGCATTGCGCATGCGCACACAGCCGATCGAACCCGGCACCCCCATCGGCACGGTATCCGGGCTGCCGTGAATGTAGATGAAGCGGCGCATGGTATCGACGTCGCCGAGCCGGTTGAACCCCGGCTCGCAGCCCGAGAGCCACAGGATGCGCGTCAGGATCCAGTCGCGACCGGGATTCGCCGCCGCCAGTTCCGGCGTCCAGACCTCGCCGGTGGGTCGACGACGTACGAACACCGTATTTGCCGTCGCGCCAGCGCCGATTTTCGCGCGGATGAGGTGCTTGCCCCGTGGCGTACGAAAACTGCCGCGCTGCTCCCCTGCGCCGTGCTTCGCGGTCGACACCGGGTAGGCGGCGATCAGCCTGCCTTGCGCGTCGAAGAGTTCGAGCGTCTGGGCGGGCAGGCTGATGCGGATGTGCATCAGGCCGTCTCCACCCGTTGCCGCCGCGCGGCGAAGAAGTTCGAGAGCAGCGCGCCGCATTCCTCCGCGCGCACGCCGCCTGCGATTGCGGCGTGGTGGTTCAGCCGCTCCTCGGAAAACAGGTCGATCACGCTGCCGGCGGCGCCGGTCTTGGGGTCCGTCGCGCCGAACACGACCCGGCCGATGCGCGCATGGAAGATCGCGCCGATGCACATCGCGCAGGGTTCGAGCGTGACGTAGAGCGTGCAGCCCGGCAGGCGGTAGTTGCCGAGCCGCGCCGCCGCGTCGCGCAGCGCCATCACCTCGGCATGGGCGGTCGGGTCGTGGCGGCCGATCGGCTGGTTGAACCCGCGGCCGACGATTTCGCCATCCCTGACCACGACGGCGCCGACCGGCACCTCGCCGAGCGTCGCCGCCGCGCGGGCCAGGTCGAGGGCCGCTGCCATGAAGTCGTCGTCATTCACGGGCGCGGCTTTCCGTCCTCAGGCGTTCTTCGTCACCTGGCCGCCGGCTTCGAGCAGCTGCGCCTGCGCGGCGGCGAGGCGCGCGATCGGCACGCGCGGGCCGGAGCAGGAGACGTAGGTCAGCCCGATCTGGTGGCAGAAGGCGATGGATGCCGGGTGACCGCCATGCTCGCCGCAGATGCCGACCTTGAGGTCCGGACGCGTCTTGCGGCCTTCCGTTACGGCCAGCTTCATCAGTTCGCCGACGCCCTTCTGGTCGAGCACCTCGAAGGGATTGTCCTGCAGAATGCCGGTTTCGTTGTAGAAGGGCAGAAACTTGTTCTCGGCATCCTCGCGGCTGAACGAGAAGGTCGCCTGCGTCAGGTCGTTGGTGCCGAAGCTGAAGAACTCGGCGTCCTGCGCCATGCGGCCGGCGCGCAGGCAGGCGCGCACGACTTCGAGCATGCTGCCGAACTTGAAGCCGACGTTGATGCCGTGGGTCAGTTCGACCACCTTGTGGATGCGCTTGACGTAGCCGTGGATGCGCTCCATCTCCTCGACGGTCGCCACCTGCGGCACCATGATCTCGGGATAGACCTCGATGCCTTCCTTGGCGCACAGCGCGGCGGCCTCGAGGATCGCCCGAATCTGCATCGAGTACAGCTCGGGATAGGTGATGCCGAGGCGCACGCCGCGGTGGCCGAGCATCGGGTTCACTTCCGACAGGGCGCGCACCT
Organism: uncultured Methyloversatilis sp.; assembly: GCA_964586275.1. Lineage (GTDB taxonomy): Bacteria > Pseudomonadota > Gammaproteobacteria > Burkholderiales > Rhodocyclaceae > Sulfuricystis. The sequence goes on from CAZPIE010000008.1 coordinate 13,755, forward strand.
TCTTGAGGGTCTTCTCCTTCTTCTGGATGATGTCCTCCTCGAGGTGGCTGTCCTTGAACTCGGTCATGCCGCGCGAGAGTTTGGTCAGGCCGTCGGCATACTGCATGTAGAGCTTCGGGTTGAGCAGCTTGAGGGTCTCGGGCAGTTCCTCGAGCGCCTTCAGGGAATCGCGCAGGTGATGCAGGTGGGCGATTTCCAGTTCGAGCTGGGCGGCGGTCGGCAGGAACTCGTGCAGCGGCGGGTCCATCAGGCGCACGGTGACCGGCAGGCCCTTCATGGCCTTGAAGATGCTCTTGAAGTCGGCACGCTGGATCGGCAACAGGCGGTCGATGGCGGCCTGGCGCTCTTCCAGCGTCTCGGCGAGGATCATTTCCTGCACGATCGGCAAACGGTCGGTGGCGTTGAACATGCGCTCGGTGCGGCACAGGCCGATGCCCATGGCGCCGAATTCGCGCGCGCGCGCGGCATCTTCCGGCGTGTCGGCGTTGGCCATCACCTTGAGGCGCGCAACCTGGTCGGCCCACTTGAGCAGGGTCACCATGTCCTGGTTGAACTCGGCCTGCACGGTCGGCACCTCGCCGGCATAGACATTGCCATTGCCGCCGTCGATGGTGACGACATCGCCTTCATGCAAGATGGTGTCGCCGATGCTGGCGCGACGATTCATGTCGTCGATGTGGATCGCATCGCAGCCGGACACGCAGGGCTTGCCCATGCCGCGCGCGACCACCGCCGCGTGGGAGGTCTTGCCGCCGCGCGAGGTGAGGATGCCCTGCGCCTTGAAGAAGCCGTGGATGTCCTCGGGCTTGGTTTCCTCGCGCACGAGGATGACCTTCTCGCCCGCATTGCCGCGCTGTTCGGCAGAGTCGGCGTCGAACACGATCTTGCCCGAGGCGGCGCCCGGCGAGGCCGGCAGGCCGGTGGCGAGCGGCTTGCCTTTGAAGTTGGGGGATAGCTGCGGCACCAGCAATTGTTCGAGCATGGCGGGATCGATGCGCAGCAGCGCCCTTTCCTTGCCGATCAGGCCTTCCTTGAACATCTCGACCGAAGTGCGCACCATCGCCTGCGCGTTCATCTTGCCGTTGCGCGTCTGCAGGCAGTAGAGCGTGCCGCGCTCGATGGTGAATTCGAAGTCCTGGACTTCCTTGTAATGCGTTTCGAGGCGGGTGCGCAGTTCGAGCAGCTGCCGATAGATCTCCGGCATGTCCTGTTCCATCTCGGCGATGGGCTTCGGCGTGCGGATGCCGGCCACGACGTCCTCGCCTTGCGCATTGACGAGATATTCGCCGTAGATCTGGTTCTCGCCGGTGCCGGGGTTGCGGGTGAAGCCGACGCCGGTGCCGGAGTCGTTGCCCATGTTGCCGAACACCATCGTGCAGATGTTGCAGGCGGTGCCGCTGGCCATTTCTTTCGTGATCTTGAACTGCTTGCGGTAGTCGATGGCGCGCTTGCCGTTCCAGGAACGGAACACCGCGCCGATGGCGATCTCCAGCTGTTTGTAGGGATCGTCGGGGAAGGGCTTGCCGGTATGCTCTTCGACGATCTTGAGGAACTGATTGGCGAGATCCGCGAGATCTTCCGCCTTCAGATCGATATCCTGCGTCACGCCCGTCTTGCGCTTCATCGCCGCCATGGCTTCGTCGAAAGGCTTGTCATCGAGGCCCAGCGCGATCTTCGCGAACAGTTGGATGAAGCGGCGGTAGGCATCGTAGCCGAAGCGCGGGTTGTTGGTGAGCTTGATCAGCGCAGCAAGGGAGGTCTTGTTGAGGCCGAGGTTGAGGATGGTGTCCATCATGCCCGGCATCGACATCGAGGACCCCGAACGCACCGAGACGAGCAAGGGATTGTCGGCGCCGCCGAGCTGCTTGCCGGTCTTCTTCTCGAGATCCTTCATGTATTCGAGGATTTCGTCCCAGGCGCCCTTCGGCAACCGGTCGTGTTCGAGGTAGGCCAGACAGGTCTCGGTGGTGATGGTGAAGCCTGGCGGAACGTTGAGGCCGATCTGCGTCATTTCGCACAGGTTCGCGCCCTTGCCGCCCAGCAGCATCTTATTCTTGCCATCACCTTCTTCGAAGGCATAGACGAACTTCTGGCTAGCCATTTCCATTCCCTTTCTGTAATTGGTATGCGATGCCGTATGCTGCGGAGCAGCACAGCCCATTAAGATAACAAAATAGGTTAAAAACGGCTAGGTTTTTCCGGCAACAAGCTTCTATACAAGGGTAAATTCCATGTGGTTTCGCAACCTACGCATCTACCGTCTGCCCAAGGGCTTCAAGGCCGACCTGGCCGACCCAGCTAACTTTGGCGCCCTGCTCGCCAAGCGTCCCCTCGTCCGCTGCGGCAGTTTCGAAATGGCCAGCCGGGGCTGGGTATTTCCCCGCCAGCCCGGTCAGGATGGCGCCTTCGTCCATGCCGTCGAGCGCCAATGGCTGCTGGCGCTCGGCGTCGAGCAGAAATTGCTGCCGACGGCGGTGATTCGCCAGACCGCGCAGGAACGCGCCGCCGCCATCGAGGCGGAACAGGGGCGCAAGGTCGGCCGCAAGGAAATGCGCGACCTCGTCGAGCGCGTCACCGAGGAGCTGCTGCCCAAGGCCTTTTCCCAGCGCCGCACGACCTGGGGCTGGATCGACCCGGTGCATGGCTGGCTGACGGTCGATGCCGGCTCGGACGCCCGTGCCGACGAATTCATAGAAGTGCTGCTGGCCACGCTCGGCGACGTCGCCCTGCGCCCGCTGCAGACCCAGGTTTCACCGCTGTCCGCGATGACCGGCTGGCTCGCCGCCAACGACCCGCCGGCCGGCTTCACACTCGACAGCGACCTCGAACTGCGCGCCGCGAGCGAATCGCAGTCGGCCATCCGTTACGTGCATCACGACATCGGCGGCCCCGAGGTCGCCGCCCATATTGCCGCCGGAAAGATCGTCACCCGTCTGGGCCTGACCTGGAATGACCGCATCTCCTTCGTCCTCACCGACAAACTGCATCTCAAACGACTGACCTTTCTCGATGTACTCAAGGAAGAAGCCGAACAAAGCGGCGCGAGTTCGGACGAGCTGTTCGATGCCAACTTCGCCCTGATGGCCGGCGAACTGGCGCAACTCTTCGAAGACTTGCTGGTAGCGCTAGGGGGCGAGCAGAAGCCGCAGTAGTGCCGTCCCGCCAGCGCCGACTTTTTACTTTTCCGCAACGCGTTTCGCGATGTGCGCCAGCGCCGCCTCGACCTGATCGACGAGGATCAGGCACAGGTCGCCGGTCTGCAGCTTGGCCAGGCCGGCATCGATGGCGAGGAATTCGCCGCGGATTTCCTCGATCTGCTGCGTCCGCGTGGCGTTGGCCAGCCCCTGTTGCAGCAGGCCCAGCACCTCGCCATCGGCGCGGCCGCGCTGGCAGGCATCCTGGTAAAGGATGACACCGTCAAAGGCCGCGCCGAGGATCTCGGTCTGCTTGCGGATGTCCTCGTCGCGCCGGTCGCCGGCCGCGCTGATGACGACCCAGCGTTGCCTGGCCGGCATGGCCTCGACGGCCTGGACGAGCGCCTGGATCGCGTCCGGATTGTGGCCGTAGTCGGCGATCAGCGTCGCCCCCCGGTAGTCGAAAACGTTGAAGCGGCCGGGGGTCGTCGCGGCGTCATTGACGAAGGAAGCCAGGCCGATGCGGATCGTGTTCCAGTCGATGCCCAGCGCCCAGGCAGCGGCCAGGGAGGCCATCGCGTTCTCGACCTGGAAACCGATCGTGCCGTTGCGCGTCAGCGGAATCCCGGCAAGGTCGATGCGCTCCTCGAACGTGCCCTCGGCAGCGACCAGCGCATTGCCGTCGCGGAAGACGACGCGCCTGCCCTGCGCCCGTTGGGTCAGCATCGTCGGCAGATGGGCATCGGCGGCGAAGAAAATGATCTTGCCGGGGCAGGCGGCCGCCATCTTCGCCACGTTCGGATCCGCCGCATTCAGGACCGCCGTGCCGTTGGGCCCGGTGTTCTGCACGATCACGCGTTTCACCACGGCGAGTTCTTCCGTGGTGGTGATGTAGTTGAGGCCGAGATGGTCGCCCACGCCGAGGTTGGTCACGACCGCGACGTCGCAGCGGTCGAAGCCGAGCCCCTCGCGCAGGATGCCGCCGCGCGCCGTCTCGAAGACGGCCGCATCGACCTCGGGGTGCAGCAACACGTTGCGGGCGCTTTTCGGGCCGCTGCAGTCGCCGGTATCGATGAGGCGGCCTTCGACATAGACGCCGTCGGTCGTCGTCATGCCCATGCGCTTGCCGGTTCTGCCGATCAGATGGGCGATCAGGCGTACCGTCGTCGTCTTGCCGTTGGTGCCGGACACCGCGACGACCGGGATGCGGCCATTCTCGCCGGTACCGAACATGGTTTCGATGACCGCCTTGCCGACATCGCGCCCCTTGCCGAAGGACGGGTCGAGGTGCATGCGCAGGCCGGGCGCGGCATTGATCTCGACCACGCCGGCGCTTTGTTCTTCAAGCGGAAGACCGATGTTCTGGCAAACCACGTCGACCCCCGCGATGTCGATGCCAACCATCTGCGCGGCCTGGATGCAGCGTGCCGCCGTTTCGGGATGCACGTCATCCGTGACATCGGTGGCCGTACCGCCGGTCGACAGGTTGGCGTTGTTGCGCAACACGGCGCGCGCGCCCTTGGGCAGCACGGAGTCGATCGCATAACCCTGCACCGCCAGACGCGAATGAACGATATTGTCGATCCTGATCTTGGTCAGCGAGGTGCCATGACCCTCGCCGCGGCGCGGATCGCTGTTGACGATGTCGATCAACTCGCGGACGGTATGCACACCGTCGCCGATGACATGGGGCGGCTCGCGCCGCGCGGCGGCCACCAGCTTGTCGCCGACCACCAGCACACGGTAATCGTGACCCTCGATGAATTTCTCGACGATGACCTTGCGGCTGTAGTTCTGCGCCACGGCGAAGACGATCTCGAAATGGTCGCGGCTGACGATATTGACCGTCACGCCCCTGCCCTGGTTGCCGTCGAAAGGCTTGGTCACCACCGGCAGGCCGATTTCCAGCGCCGCCCGCCAGCCATCCTCGACGTTGTCGGCGACCTTGCCGATCGGCACCGGTACGCCGGCGCACCTCAACAATTGCTTGGTCAGCTCCTTGTCCTGGGCAATGGATTCCCCAATGGCCGAGGTGCTGTCGATTTCCGCGGCCTGGATGCGGCGCTGCTTGCTGCCCCAGCCGAACTGCACGAGGCTCCCGCGCGTCAGGCGCCGGTAGGGAATGTCGCGGTCGATCGCCGCCTTGACGATGCTGCCCGTGGACGGTCCGAGGCGTTCGTCCTCGTCCAGGTCGCGCAGTGCCTTCAAGGCCGCATCGAGGTCGAAGGGCTGGTCGTCGCGCGCGGCGATGCACAGTTTTCCCGCGAGGTCGAAGGCGAGGCGACCGACCGCCTCCTCCGTGTATTCGACGACGACCTGATACAGGCCGGGGTCGGTGGTCGGCGCGCTGCGGCTGAAGGTGACCGGGCAGCCGGCCTGCGCCTGCAGATTGAGCGCGGCATACTGCAGCGCGTGCGCGATGGAGAGTTCGCCGGTGAAGCCGACCGGACGCATCGGCCCGATCTGGGGGAAGCGCGCGCGGATGCGCGCCTCGAAACCGGGCATGCGGCTGAAGGCGCATTCGTCGTCGTGGCACTGCACCAGCGCCTGGATGGAAGTGTGGCGGGACCACAGGTTGGGGCCGCGCAGGGCCCGGATGCGGGAAATATCCATGGTGTCCAGAGATCAGGCGGCCGGTGGTGTGCGATAGGTTTCGATGCCGGCACGCAGCAGTTCGGGGGCGAAGCCCAGCGCCCAGCCCGTCGCCAGCCCAGCCAGCGCCACGGGGAGGCGATCGGCCGCTTCCTGCAGCAGGGGGATCAGTGCCAGTTCGATGAGCGGGGCTTCGAGCGAAGCGGCGGCCAGCACGATCCGGCCGTCGCGGACCAGCAGCGCGCGGCCGCCCTTGCGGCGATGCTCGACGATCAGCGGCAGCGCCGGGTCGGCGCCGAAGAAAATCACTTCGCCATCGCACAATTCGGCCATTGCGACGACCGCCGGATCGTCGGCGTTCAGGACGGCGACGCCCGAGGCCAGCACGACATCGATCTGGGTGCGCAGCACCTTGAACATCTGGTCGGCGTTGTCGATGCCGTGCTCGGGCAGCGTGGCGGCGCCGTCGATGGCGCTGATGACGCCCACCTGGCAGCGCTCGTAGGCCAGGCCCTCGCCGGCCATGGTCGCTGGGGGATTCTCGATCACGGCCAGATCGACGGCCCGGTTCGTCAGCAGGCGGCGCGCCGGTTCGAAGCGTGCGCAGTCGCCCCTTTCGACCTGGCGCCGGTCGAGGAAGAGGCCGGTGGCGCAGGCCAGGCCGGTACGCTTGCCGGCCAGCTGCGAGAGCTGCGCGACGATCTGCGCGATCAGCGTCGTGTCGCGGTGACCGGTCACGCCGACCACCGGGATGCAGCAACTGTCGGTGCCGGGAAACAGATGGTCGACGATGGCCTTGCCGACCGGACGCGGCTTGCCCACCGCGGGTTTCAGGTGCATCAGCAGGCTCGGGCCGGCGTTCACTTCGACGATGGCGCCGCCCTGCTCCTGCAGCGGCCGCGCAATGTCTTCGCAGACGACGTCGATGCCGGCGATGTCGAGGCCGACGATCTTCGCGGCCAGGCCGGCGGCCCGAGCGACTTCCGGATGCACCTCGTCGGTGACGTCGAAGGCGTGGTTGCCGGTGCGCTGGACGACCAGTACCTTGCCCGCCGGGGGCACGGAGTCGCCGTCGTAGCCCTGGCGCGCGAGCTCCAGCCGCGCCGCGGTATCGATGCGGATGATGTTGAGCGGATGCTCCTCGGTGGGGCCGCGCCGGGGATCGGAGTTGATCTGCTCATCGATCAGTTGCCGGATCGTCGATTTGCCGTCGCCGGTCACCGTCACCATGTCGCTCCTGGTGGCGGCGGCCAGCTTGCCGCCGACCACGAGCAGGCGATGCTCTGCGCCCGAAATCGAACGCTCGACCATGACGCCGCTGCCCTCTTCGTACGCGACCCCGTAGGCGGTCTCAATCTCCTGTTGGGTCATCAGGTTGACGAATACACCCCGACCGTGGTTGCCGTCGTAGGGTTTCACGGCGACCGGCAGGCCGATATCCTGTGCGGCGGACCATGCGTCGGCCGGGCTGTCGACCATGCGGCCCTCCGGCGCCGGCACGCCGCAGGACTGCAGCAGCGACTTGGTCAGGTCCTTGTCGCGCGAGATGCTTTCGGCGATGGCGCTGGTCAGGTCGGTCTCGGCGGTCCAGATGCGGCGGCTTCTGGCGCCGTAACCGAGCTGAACCAGATTGGCATCCGAGAGCCGGATCGCGGGAATGTCGCGCGAATCGGCGGCATCGACGATCGCGGCCGTGCTCGGGCCGAGGCACTTTGCTTCGGCGAGGGCGGTCAGCGCCTCGACCGTCGCCGCGACATCGAAGGGCTTGTCCTCGATGGCGGCCATCACCAGATCCCGCGCGGCGTGGAGCGCGGCGCGCGTCAAGTCCTCGTGCCAGGCGCGTACCACCACCTTGTAGTGGCCGCGCGTTGCCATCTCGCGGGCCCGGCCGAAGCCGCCCGGCTGACCGGCCAGCGCCTGCAGTTCGAGCGTGACGTGCTCCAGGATGTGCCCCGGCCAGGTGCCCTCCTGCACGCGGCGCAGGAAGCCGCCGCGCTCGTCGTAGCTGCAGCGGTGCTCGACCAGCGACGGCAGCCAGCCCGACAGGCGTTCGTAAAAGCCGGGAATCGTGTTGGAAGGAAAGTCTTCCAGTTCGCCGATGTCGATCCAGGCTTCGAGGACCGGGCGGTAGGTCCACATGTTGGGACCGCGCAAATGGACAATCTTGAGGAATTCGATGGATTTCATCTGGTGATGATCTTTATTGAAACTTCAGGGTGCTCTAACGCGTTAATCGTCCGAAAGCTGACGTCGCACCCAAAATAAAAGTCGCTGCTGGCCAGACGGCACGCCGTATCATCCCAGCAGCACAATTGACGTTATTTCACCCGTGACAGCTTCCGACGCTTTACTCGAGGCCGCGCCCGCACCAGAGGGCGAACTGGCCACGCTGGAGATCGACCTCGACGACCGCCTGAATTTCCGTCCCGGCCTGCTGCAATTGACGGAGCGGCGGGTTCGTTGCGGCGACCGCTCCTGGCCGCTGACCGCCGACCTGACGCTCGCCCACCACGACCATGCCGGCGTCGGCAGCCTCGAACTCTTCTCGGCAACCGGCCTGCTCGCCCGCTGGCACTACACCCTGAGCCGCAACCCGGCGGCGCTGCGTTTCGAGCGCGAATTCAACCGCCAGCGCGACAGCCTCGTCAGCGGCCTGCCGCCCCCGCCGGCCGTCGCCGCCACCTGCCCGATCTGCCAGGGCCCGATCCCCGCGGACGAGGAAGAGTGTCCGAACTGCGTGCGCGAGCTGCACACCCCCCCCTCGACCTGGACGCTGCTGCGCCTCTGGCGCTTCGCCAAACCCTACAAGGGCATGCTGCTCGCCGGCTTCCTGCTGACGCTGGCCGCCACGGCCGCGACCCTGGTGCCGCCCTATCTCACCATGCCGCTGATGGACGACGTGCTGATCCCCTACCAGAACGGCCAGCCCATCGACTGGACGAAGGTCGCCTGGCTGCTCGGCGGCCTGCTGGGCGCGGCCGTCCTGGCCTGGGGGCTGGGCTGGGCGCGCACCTACCTGCTCGCGCTCGTCTCCGAGCGCATTGGATCAGATTTAAGAACAACGACTTATGAGCATCTGTTAAAGTTATCTCTCGAGTATTTCGGGGGCAAGCGCACCGGCGACCTGCTGGCGCGCATCGGCACCGAGACCGACCGCATCAACGTCTTCCTCTCCCTGCACCTGCTCGACTTCGCCACCGACGTGCTGATGATCGCGATGACCGCCGTCATCCTGTTCACCATCAACCCCTGGCTCGCCCTCGTCACGCTGGTGCCGCTGCCGGTCATTGCCTGGCTGATCCATATCGTCCGCGACAAACTGCGCACCGGCTTCGAGCAGATCGACCGCGTCTGGGCGGAAGTGACCTCGGTGCTGGCCGACACGATCCCCGGCATCCGCGTCGTCAAGGCCTTCGCGCAGGAATCCCGCGAGGCCGAGCGCTTTCGCGATGCGAACAAACACAACCTCCACGTCAACGACCGTCTCAACCGCGTCTGGTCGCTGTTCGCGCCGACCGTCGGCCTGCTCACCGAGATCGGCGTGCTGGTGGTCTGGGTGTTCGGCATCTGGCTGATCACGGAGGACAGCATCACCGTCGGCGTGCTGACCGCCTTCCTCGCCTACATCTCGCGCTTCTATACGCGCATGGACTCGATGAGCCGCATCGTCTCGCACACGCAGAAGGCGGCGGCGGGGGCGAAGCGCATCTTCGACATCCTCGACCACGTGTCGAGCGTGCCCGATCCCGTCAATCCGGTCAGCCTGCCGCCCGTCCAAGGCGGCATCAAGGTCGAAAACGTCCATTTCCGCTACGGCAACCGCGCCATCCTCAAGGGCATCGACCTCGACATCCGGCCGGGCGAGATGATCGGTCTCGTCGGTCACAGCGGCTCGGGCAAGAGCACGCTGGTCAACCTGATCTGCCGCTTCTACGACGTCAGCGAGGGCAGCATCAAGGTCGAAGGCGTCGACCTGCGCAGCGTGCGCGTGGCCGACTACCGCAAGCACATCGGCCTGGTGCTGCAGGAACCCTTCCTGTTCTTCGGTACCATCGCCGAGAACATCGCGTATGGAAAACCCGACGCGACGCGCGAAGAAATCGTCGCCGCCGCGCGCGCCGCCCATGCCCACGAGTTCATCCTCAGGCAACCCTTCGGCTACGATTCGCTGGTCGGCGAACGCGGCCAGTCGCTCTCCGGCGGCGAGCGCCAGCGCATCTCCATCGCCCGCGCCCTGCTCATCGACCCGAAAATCCTGATCCTCGACGAAGCCACCTCGGCGGTCGACACCGAGACCGAGTTCGAGATCCAGAGCGCGCTCAACAACCTGATCCGCGGCCGAACGACGATTGCCATCGCCCACCGGCTGTCCACCCTGCGGCGCGCCGACCGGCTGGTCGTCATGGATCGCGGCAGGATCGTCGAGATCGGCAACCACGACACCTTGATGGCCGCGGAAGGCCATTACTGGCGGCTCTACATGGCGCAGAGCAAGCAGCTCGACGCGCCGCCGCCGCTGGGGGAACCGGAGAAGGAGGCCATGCCGCCTCCGCTGCCGGAACACAGGGCCAGGACGGGCGAACGGGAGATGCTGGCATGAGCAAAAAGCCTGTCACCACAGCTTTCACGCTGGCCCGCAGCCCCTTCGGCAAGCTGATCCACACCGCCGCCGACGGCACGGCGCACGAAGGCGTCACCCCCGTGCGCGCCTTCGCGCTCACCGCGCCCGACCAGG
>CAZPIE010000009.1:0-22920 GCA_964586275.1 uncultured Methyloversatilis sp.
GCGCGCCGCGATCTTCTCGCGCCGCAGCGTCGCGCGCGGGGCGTCCGGATTAACGGCGGTTTGGCGGGGCTGATCGGTCATGGCGGGTTTTCTCCGCTATGCTAATCTGAAAAACTCGAGGTCAACTCATTGCCATGAAACGTTTTCTCGCATCTTCTCTGCTGGCCCTGGCCGTTTCCCTGCCGGCCTGGGCGCAGCACCCCGAGGATGCCGCCTTCCTCGCGGCCCGCGACGCCTATGCCAAGGGCGACCGGGCCAGGCTGTCCAAGGCGCTCGCCGGCCTGAGCAGCCATCCGCTTACCCCTTGGGCACAGTATTTCCAGTTGAGCCTGCAGCTCAGGAACATGGCAGGGGACAGGGCAGGGGACAAGGAAGGCGCCGATGCCGGCGTGGCCGAATTCGTCGAGCGCCATCCGAACACCTGGCTCGCCGAAAAGCTGCGCAACGAATGGCTCGGGTGGCTGGTCGAGCAGCGGGACTGGGCGCGGGCACGCGAGCAGTTCGCCCGCCTGCAGCGCCCCGATGCCGAAGCCCTCTGCCGCGGACTCGACGCGCGACTCAACCTGGGCGAGCCGGGTGCGGTGGCCGAGGCGCGCAAGCTCCTCGCGTCCGCCCAGCCGCTCGCCGGGAGCTGCTTCGCGCCGCTCGGTCGCTTGGCGGCCAGCGGCGAGATTGCGAGCGCCGCTGTCTGGGAACGCCTGCGCCGGCTCTGGGCGACCGGCAAATTCAAGGATGCCCGCGCGGTCGCCGGCTGGCTGCCCGCCCTCGAGGCGCCGGCCGCGAAAGCGGTCGATGCCGTCGTCGAGCACCCCGCCCGGCATCTCGCCCGCCTGCCCGAGCCACCCAGGCAGCTGGCCGACAGCCGGCGCGACCGCGAACTCGCCGGGCTGGCGGTGCTGCGCATGGCGCGCGCGGATGCCCGCGTCGCCGCCGCGCGCTGGCGGGACATCGAACAGCGGATTCCCGCCGAAGAACGCGGCTTCGTCTGGGGGCGGCTGGCGCTGGCCGCCGCGCTGAGCCACCAGCCCGAGGCAAGCGCGTGGTTCGACGCGGCGGAAAAACTCGGCGCCAGCTTCGACGAGGAACAACATGCCTGGCGCGTCCGCGCCGCACTGCGGGCAGGCGACTGGCCCGGCGTCGCCCGTGCCATCGCCGCGCTGCCGGAAGCCATGGCGGCGCAAGCCGACTGGACCTACTGGCGCGCCCGTGCCGTTGCCGCGCTGGGCAAGCCCGACGATGCCCGAGGCATTTTTCAGCAAATTGCCGGTCAGCCCAATTTCTACGGCATCCTCGCCACCGAGGCGCTCGGCCAGCGGCTCGACCTGCCGCCGCGCGCCCTGCCGCCCACCGCCGAGGAACGCCAAGCCGCCGAGACGCACCCGGCGCTGGTGCGCGGGCTGGCGCTGATCCGCGCCGGCCTGCGCCCCGACGGCCTGCGCGAATGGAACTGGGCGCTCGGCGGCATGAACGACCGCCAGCTGCTCGCCGCCGCGGATTTCGCGCAGCGCAACGAAGTCATCGACCGGGCCATCAACACCGCCGAGCGCACGCAGGTCGAACACGACTTCTCCCAGCGCTATCCGACGCCCTTCCTCGCGCAGGTCGCGCCGCGCGCGCGCGCCGTCGACCTCGATCCGGCCTGGGTGTATGGCCTGATGCGGCAGGAAAGCCGCTTCATCATGGACGCGAAATCGAGCGCCGGCGCCAAGGGCCTGATGCAGCTGATGCCGGCGACGGCGAAGTGGGTCGCGCAGAAGATCGGCATGGCCGACTACCACCCGGGCAAGGTCACCGAGATGGACACCAACGTGACGCTCGGCACGAACTACATGCGCATGGTGATGGACAGCCTCGACCACCACCCGGTGCTCGCCTCGGCCGCCTACAACGCCGGGCCCGGCCGCGCGCGCAAGTGGCGCGCCGAGAATGCGCTCGAAGGCGCCATCTACGCCGAGACCATCCCCTTCAACGAGACGCGCGACTACGTCAAGAAGGTGATGGCCAACGCCATGCACTACGCTGCCGTGATGGGCGCCACCAACGCTCCGACGCTGACGCAGCGGCTCGGCACGATCCGGCCGCGCGGCTTCGGCGATACCACCGCGGAAAGCCTGCCATGAGGAACGCCCTGTTGATCGGCGGCACCGGATTTGTGGGCAGCGCCATCGCGCGCCGCCTGGTGTGCCATCCCGCCAGCGCCGACTTTCGCCTGACCCTGCCGACGCGCCGCCGCGAACGCGCGAAGCACCTGACCACGCTGCCGACCGCCGGCGTCATCGAGGCGAACGTGCATGACGAAGCCGTGCTCGCCGAACTGATGCGCGGGCAGGATCTCGTCATCAGCCTCGTGGGCATCCTCAAGGGCGACTTCCAGCGCGCGCATGTCGGGCTGCCCGGCAAGATCGCGCGCGCCGCCGCCGCCGCGGGCGTACCGCGCCTGATCCACATCTCCGCGCTGGCCGCATCGGCCGACGCGCCGTCGAACTACCTGCGCAGCAAGGCGGCCGGCGAGGCCGCCGTGAAAGCCGCCTATCCGGCAGCCACGATCTTCCAGCCCTCGGTGATCTTCGGCCGTGGCGATTCCTTCCTGACGCTGTTCGCCGGGCTGCTGGCGATCGCTCCCGTCGTGCCGCTCGCCTGCCCCGGCGCGCGCTTCCAGCCGGTCTGGGTCGAGGATGTCGCCGCCTCCGTCGTCGCCTGCCTCGATCATCCGGAGAGCCAGGGGCAAACCTATCCGCTCTGCGGCCCGCGCGAATACACGCTGCGCGATCTGGTTGCCTATACCGGCAAGCTCAGCGGCCATCCGCGCCCGATCATCGGCCTGCCGCTCGGGCTGTCATACGCGCAGGCCTTCCTGATGGAGCTCGTGCCCGGTGGCCCGATGACGCGCGACAACCTGCGCTCTATGCAGGCGCCGAATGTCTGTCTCGCCGGCTGCGCGCTGCCCTTCGGACTGGCCGCGACGCCGCTCGAGGCCGTGGCGCCGGGCTACCTCGCGGCCGGATGAAGCGCTACTGCGTCGGCGGCGCGGTGCGCGACGCGCTGCTCGGCCTGCCGGTGCAGGATCGCGACTGGGTCGTCGTCGACGCCACCCCGGAGCAGATGCTCGCGCAGGGCTTCAGGCCGGTCGGCCGCGATTTTCCGGTCTTCCTCCATCCGCAAACCCATGAGGAATACGCGCTCGCCCGCACCGAGCGCAAGACCGCGCCGGGCTACGCCGGCTTCGTCTTCCACGCCGCCGCCGACGTCACGCTGGAAGAGGATCTCGCGCGCCGCGACCTGACGATCAACGCGATCGCGCAGCAGGAAGACGGCACGCTGGTCGACCCCTACGGCGGGCGCGCCGATCTCGAAGCCAAGCTGCTGCGCCATGTCTCGCCCGCCTTCGCCGAGGACCCCGTGCGCATCCTGCGCGTGGCGCGCTTCGCGGCGCGCTTCACCGATTTCTCGGTCGCGCCGGAGACGCTGGAACTCATGCGCACGATGGTCGCCAGCGGCGAAGTCGATGCGCTCGTGCCCGAGCGCGTCTGGCAGGAACTGGCGCGCGGGCTGATGGAAGCACAGCCCTCGCGGATGTTCGAAACCCTGCGCGCCTGCGGCGCGCTGCAGAAGCTGCTACCCGAGGTGGCGCGCCTCTGGGGCGTGCCGCAGCGCGCCGACTACCACCCCGAGGTCGACACCGGCGTGCATGTGATGATGGTGATCGACATGGCGGCGCGCCTCGGCCTCTCGCTGCCGGCGCGCTTCGCCGCGCTGACGCACGATCTCGGCAAGGGCGAGACGCCCGCCGACATCCTGCCGCGTCACATCGGCCACGAACTCGAGAGCGTCCGGCTGCTCGAACCGCTCTGCCAGCGCCTGCGCGTGCCGGCCGACTGCCGCGATGTCGCGCGTCTCGTCGCGCGCTTCCACGGCGACATGCACAAGGTCGACCAGCTGCGGCCGGAAACGCAGCTGAAGATCCTCGAACGCTGCGACGCGCTGCGGCGGCCGGCGCGCTTCGCGGAGGTACTCGCCGCCTGCGAGGCCGACTATCGCGGCCGGCGCGGCTGGGAAGAGAAGGAATACAGCGCCGCCACGACCTGGCGCAGCGCGCTCGCCGCCGTCCAGTCCGTCGATGCCGGCGCGATTGCGCAAGCCTGCGCCGATCCCGCGCAGATCCCCGCGCGCATCCACGCGGCCCGCGTGAACGCGCTGGCGGCGATCAGGTCTTCTTCAGCAGCGCCTTGAAGTTGGCCAGCCGGGCATTGCCGGCGGCCCTGTCGATAGTCGGCGCTGACGGGACGGCACCCTGCCCCTCGTGCTTGATGTCGTCGCCCATCTCGGTAATGAAGCGCGAGGCGGCGCGCTCGACGAGCTCGCGGCCCTGCTTCCGTTTCGCGCACCAGCTGATGTTCAGGCTCATCTGCGCGCGCGTGATGCCGACATACATCAGGCGCCGCTCCTCCTCGATATTGCCGGCGTCGATGGCCTCGCGATGCGGCAGCGAGCCCTCCTCGACGCCGACCAGATGCACGTGGCGGAACTCCAGCCCCTTCGCCGCGTGCAGCGTGGCGAGCTGCACCGCATCCAGGTTCTCGTCCTGCTTGTCGAGCATGGTGATCAGCGCGACGGTCTGCGCCAGTTCGAGCAGGTTCTTCTTATCCTCCTCGCCCTTCGCGGACAGCCAGCCGGTGAACTCGCGCACGTTGGCCCAGCGCGCTTCCGCGTCGCGCGCCTCCAGCGTTTCGAACAACCAGGCCTCGTAGCCGATCGCCTTGAGCAGGTCGGCCAGCACCTGCCCGGCCGGCTCCTTCTGCGCGCGCCATTCGATGCGGTTGATGAAGTTGCCGAATTCGCGCAGCACGGCCAGTTGCGGCGCCTTGATATCCAGTTCGATGCCCGGCGCGAAGATCGCCGCGAACAGCCCGATGTGGCGCCGGCCCGCCGCCTGGCCGAGCGCCTCCAGCGTGGTGCCGCCGATGCCGCGTTTGGGCGTCGTCGCGGCGCGGATGAAGGCCGGATCGTCGTCCCGGTTGGCCAGCAGGCGCAGGTAGCTGGTGAGGTCCTTGATCTCGCTCTTGTCGAAGAAGGACTGCCCGCCCGAGAGCACGTAGGGCACCTTGTGGGCGCGCAATTGTTGTTCAAAAAGCCGCGCCTGGAAGTTGCCGCGATAGAGGATCGCGTAGTCGCGCCAGTGCCCGCGCGTCTCGAACTTGTGCGCCATCAGCCGCGCGACGACCCACTCGGCCTCGTGCTGGTCGTCGCGGCAGGCCATGACGCGGATCGTGTCGCCGTGGCCCTTGTCCGACCAGAGCCTCTTGTCGAAGAGCTTGGGATTGTGCTGGATGACGCTGTTCGCCGCCTTGAGGATGCGCGTGGTCGAGCGGTAGTTCTGCTCGAGCTTGATGACCTTGAGGCGCGGGTAGTCGGCCTGCAGCTGGCGCAGGTTCTCGACGTCGGCGCCGCGCCAGGCGTAGATCGACTGGTCGTCGTCGCCCACCGCCGTGAAAGACGCGCGCTCGCCGGTCAAGAGGCGCATCAGGCGGTTCTGGCAGCGGTTGGTATCCTGGTATTCGTCGACCAGCAGGTGCCAGATGCGCGCGCGCCAGCGCTGCGCCACCTCCTCGTCCTGTTCGAGCAATTGCACCGGCTTCATGATCAGGTCGTCGAAATCGACGGCCTGGTAGGCCTTGAGCGTGCGTTCGTACTCGGCATAGACGCGCTGCGCGCCGGCTTCGAGGTCATCCGCGGGAGAAACATCGTCGGGGCCGAGCAGCGCGTTCTTCCATAGCGAGATGCGCTGTTGGATCAACTTCGCGCGCGATTTGTCCGCGTCCTTGAGCATCTCCTGGAACAGCGCGCTGGTGTCGCTGGCGTCGAGGATCGAGAAGCCGGGCTTCAGGCCGATGGCGCGCGCCTCCATGCGCAGGAACTTCGCGCCCAGCGCATGGAAGGTGCCGATATTCACTTCGTTCGCCCGCTCGCCGACCAGCTTGGTCGCGCGCTCGCGCATCTCGCGCGCGGCCTTGTTGGTGAAGGTGATCGCGCAGACCTGCGCAGGCTGCATGCCGCACTCGCCGATCAGCCAGGCGATCTTTTCGGTGATGACGCGCGTCTTGCCTGACCCTGCGCCGGCGAGCACCAGCAGCGGGCCGTCGAGATAGCGGATCGCCTCCCGCTGGGGCGGGTTGAGTCCTTGCATGGCTGTTGTGCCTGATTTACGCGGCGCTTGCCGTCCTGCCAGCGCCGACTTTTACGAAGCATCCGAATGCAGCGGCAGAATGCGCAAACGCGTTCGCTCGGGTTCGATGGTAACCAATGCGCCCTGCGCCAATTCGTTCTCGAGTTGGTGCAACGCATCGACTACCTGCCTACCAATCGTTTCGTGGGTCAAGGTATCGGAACGAAGTTGCACCACGCTGGGCTTGTCGCCATGGGTAACAGCCAGAATGGCGCCGAAGTCCAGATCATTGGTGAGAACGACATAGTCGCCCGCACGTGCGTGTCCCATGAGTTCGCTGTCCGGCGCATTCACCGCTCCCACGTTCATCCAATGAACCGCATTGAAACCATGGGACGCAAGGAAGCTTGTCCATTTCGGGGACAGGTTCATGTCGATCAGCAACTTCATGCGGCGGCCAGCAGAACCTCGCGCTCCTCTGCGCGCCAGGCAGCGTAGCGCAATGCCTGGGCGATATCTTCGCGTTCGAGGTAGGGATAATCGTCAAGAATGGCCTCGATAGTGCGACCCGCCCCGATTTGTCCCACCACCGTACCCACCGTTACACGCATTCCGCGAATGCAAGGCTTCCCCCCCATCACGGCTGGATCCTGGGTGATGCGATCAAGTGTTCCCATGCGTCTCTCCAATTATTTTCAGGGCGCTACCTTACCCGATCCACCAGACGACGTCCAAACGCCGACAAAACCGCAGCGCTTCCGCCGGGCCGCCCCAAGGAAGCGCTACGTATTTTCACGTTAATCCCTGTCATCGTTCTGTCACAAACCCTGTCCAGAATGCGCGGCACTTTAACACTAACTCAAGGAGCGCTCGCATGAACTTCCCCCGCAAGACCGCATTCGTCGCCATCGCCGGCCTGCTGGCCGCCGGCGTCGCCCAGGCCCAGCTCGTCAAGGTCGATGGTTCCTCCACCGTGTATCCCGTCACCGAAGGCGTCGCAGAAGAGTTCCAGAAAGCCAAGAAGGGCGCCATCAAGGTGACCGTCGGCATTTCCGGCACCGGCGGCGGCTTCAAGAAATTCTGCCGCGGCGAGACCGACGTGCAGAACGCCTCGCGCCCGATCACCGCGAAGGAAATGGAAGACTGCGCCAAGGCCGGCGTCAAGTACTACGAGATCCCCGTCGCCTTCGACGCGCTGACCGTCGTGGTCAATCCCAAGAGCCCGATCAAGCAGCTCACCGTCGCCGAACTGAAGACCATGTGGGAGCCGGCCGCGCAGGGCAAGGTGACCAGGTGGAACCAGGTCAATCCGTCCTTCCCCGATGCGCCGCTCAAGCTCTTCGGCGCGGGCGCCGACTCCGGCACCTTCGAGTACTTCACCGAAGCCGCCACCGGCAAGTCCAAGTCCTCGCGCGGCGACTACACCGCGTCCGAAGACGACAACGTGCTGGTGCAGGGCGTTTCGCGCGACGTCAATGCGCTCGGTTACTTCGGCTACGCCTACTATGCCGAGAACATGAACAAGCTCAAGGCCGTGGCGATCGTCAATGCCGCCGGCAAGGCGGTCGAGCCTTCCGAGGCCGCCGTGATCGACGGCAGCTATAACCCGCTCGCGCGTCCGATCTTCATCTATGTCAGCGATGCCGGCTACAAGCGTCCCGAAGTCAAGGAGTTTGTCGATTACTACCTGAAGCATGGCGCCCAGATGGCCAAGGAAGTGAAGTACGTGCCGCTGCCCGCCAAGTCCTACGAAATTTCCGCCGACCACCTGAAAAAGGGCAAGCTGGGCACCGTCTTCGGCGGCAAGAACGAGATCGGCATCAAGATCGAGGAATTGCTGGCGCGCGAAGCCAAGTTGTAAACTGGCCGGACCCGCAATCTCCGCTGCTCCGGAACCGTCTGCGGTTCCGGAGCTTTGTCACGAATGGAAACCGTCATGACCCCATCCGTTGCCGCATCCACCGCTAGGCCCGTCAGCGACCGGCTGGCCAAGCGCGCCAACCGCCATGTCAAGGAACGCATCATCGAGGCGATCCTGTTCGCCGCCGCCGCGGTCTCCGTCTTTGTCACGCTGGGCATTCTCTATGTGCTGCTGAAGGAGTCCTTCGTCTTCTTCAGCCAGGTGCCGCTCCGGGATTTCCTCACCGATACGCAATGGACGCCCCTGTTCGACGACGCCCACTTCGGGATCGTCGTGCTGCTCTCGGGCACCGCCGTCAGTTCCCTCGTCGCCCTGTCGGTCGCCGTGCCGGTCGGCACCGCGATCGCCATCTATCTGTCCGAATTCGCCACGCCCCGCGTGCGCGAAATCGCCAAGCCGATCCTCGAAGTGCTGTCCGGCATCCCGACCGTGGTGTTCGGCTTCTTCGCGCTGCTGTTCGTCACGCCGATCCTGCAGTGGTTCATTCCCTCGCTGCCCGGCTTCAGCCTGTTGTCGGCCGGCCTCGTCATGGGCATCATGATCATCCCCATCGTCAGCTCGATCTCCGAGGACGCCATGCGCGCCGTGCCGATGGCCCTGCGCGAGGGCTCCTACGCGATGGGCGCCACGCGCCTGCAAACGGCGCTCAAGGTCGTCTTCCCCGCCGCCATCTCGGGCATCGGCGCGGCCTACATCCTGGGCATCGCGCGCGCCGTCGGCGAAACGATGATCCTCGCCATCGCCGCCGGCATGCAGCCGCAACTGGTGTGGAACCCGATGGAGCCGGCCGCGACGATCACTTCCTTCATCGTGCAGGTGGCGCTCGGCGACCTGCCGCACGGCTCGGTCGGCTACAACACGATTTTCGCCGCCGGCCTGACCCTGATGCTGTTCACCCTGGTGTTCAACATGCTCGGCTTCTGGCTGCAGCGCCGCTATCGCGAAAGGTACTGAGATGAGTCTGCCTCAAGAAGAGATTGCCGCGATCCGCGCCAACATCGCCCGCCGCAAGATCAATGACCTGATCTTCACCGGCATCGGCATCCTGTGCGTGGGGATCGCGATGATGACGATCGCCGCGCTGTTCGTGGACATGCTGGTCACCGGCTGGGAGCGGCTGCGTCCGGAGTTCTTCACCCAATTTCCGTCGCGCCGCGCCGCGCAGGCGGGCATCCTGTCGGCCTGGGTCGGCAGCATGCTGGTGATGGTCGTCACCGCCTGCGTGGCCGTGCCGCTGGGCGTCGCCGCCGGTATCTGGCTCGAGGAATACGCGCCCAAGCACTGGTTCACCGACCTCATCGAGATCAACATCAACAACCTCGCCGGCGTGCCGTCGATCATCTACGGCCTGCTCGCGCTCGGCTTGTTCGTATATACCTTCGGCCTTGGCCAGAGCGTGCGCACGGCGGGCCTGACGCTGGCGCTCTTGATCCTGCCGGTGGTGATCGTCGCGACGCGCGAGGCGATCCGCTCGATTCCGCAAATGATCCGCGAAGCGGCCTACGCCATGGGTGCGACCCAGTGGCAGACGGTCAAGGACCACATCCTGCCCTACTCGATGTCCGGCATCCTCACCGGCATCATCATCGGCCTGTCGCGCGCGATCGGCGAGACGGCGCCGATCATCACCATCGGCGCGCTGACCTTCATCGCCTTCCTGCCGCCCGCGCCGATCACCGACGTCGCGCCCTACGTCAGCTTCGAGTGGCTGAAAGCGCCCTTCACGGTGATGCCGATCCAGATCTTCAACTGGACTTCGCGCCCCGATCCCGCCTTCCACCAGAACGCCGCCGCCGCCGGCGTCATCCTTGTCGCCATGACGCTGTCGATGAACGCCCTCGCCATCTGGCTGCGCTACCGCCTCCGCAAGAACATCAAGTGGTGATCCCATGAATACGCCCCAATTGCCCCCGATTCCGACGCCGGTCAAAGCCGAAACGAAAAACTTCAACTTCTACTACGGCGATTTCCAGGCCCTGAAAGACATCAATCTCAAGCTCGGCGAAAATCAGGTCACCGCGCTGATCGGCCCCTCCGGCTGCGGCAAGAGCACGCTGCTGCGCTGCTTCAACCGCATGCACGATCTTTACGCCGGCAACCGCTACGAAGGCGAGCTGATCCTGCATCCCGACGACACCAACCTCGTCGATCCGCGCGTCGACCCGATCGAGGTGCGCATGCGCATCTCGATGGTGTTCCAGAAGCCCAATCCCTTTCCCAAGTCGATCTACGAGAACGTCATCTACGGCCAGCGCGTGCGCGGCGAGACCCGGCGCTCGGTACTCGACGACAAGGTGGAAGAAGCCCTCACCAACGCGGCCTTGTGGAACGAAGTCAAGCATCGCCTCCACGACATGGCCTTCGCCTTGTCCGGCGGCCAGCAGCAGCGGCTGTGCATCGCTCGCGCGCTGGCGACCGACCCCGAGGTGCTGCTGTTCGACGAGCCGACCTCGGCGCTCGACCCGATCGCCACCGCGAGCATCGAGGAACTGATCCACGAACTCAAGAAGAAGGTGACGATCCTGATCGTCACCCACAACATGCAGCAGGCCGCGCGCGTGTCCGACTACACGGCCTACATGTACCTTGGGGAGCTGATCGAATTCGGCGTCACCGACGAAATCTTCATCAAGCCCAAGGACAAGCGCACCGAGGACTACATTACCGGCCGTTTCGGCTGAACAACCCCCTGCCGGAGACATCATGAACCAACATCTTTCCACCCAGTTCGACGCCGAGCTCGACGACCTGCGCGCGCTGCTGACGCGCATGGGCGGGCTGGTCGAGGAACAGGTCCGCGCCGCCACCCTGGCGATCGTCGAAAGCGATGCCGACCGCGCCGAGCAGGTCATCGCGCGCGACGCCGAGGTCGACCGGTTCGAGATCGAGATCGACAACGTCTGCAACCACGTCATCGCGCGCCGCCAGCCGACCGCGATCGACCTGCGCATCGTCATGATGGTGAGCAAGACCGTCACCGACCTCGAGCGCATCGGCGACGAGGCGAAGAAGATCGCCAAGGCCTCGGGCAAGATCATCGAGCGCAACTCCCGCACGGCCTGCCCGCAAGTCATGGCGGTGCGCCACATGGGCGAGCAGTGCGCCGCCATGCTGCACGATGTCCTGAACGCCTTCGTGCGCATGGATGCCGAGGCCGCCCTGCAGGTCGTGCGCAAGGACAAGGAGATCGACCAGCACTTCCGTTCCATCACGCGCGAACTGGTCACCTACATGATGGAAGACCCGCGCACCATCTCGAACGCGCTCGACATCATCTTCAGCGTCAAGTCGCTGGAGCGCATCGGCGACCACTGCAAGAACATCGCCAAGGACGTGATCTTCGTCGTCGGCGGACGCGACGTGCGCCATCTCAAGCTCGACGCACTCGAGCAGGAGGCCGCGAACAGATGATCCCACCCCGAAAACCTTCGCTACGCTCGGTTCGCCCCTCAAGGGGCAAGCAACACTTGGGGCGGCCCGGCGTGTTGCTTAGATGAGCGGAAGGCCGCGGATCCTCGTCGTCGAAGACGAGCTTGCGATTCAGGAGCTGTTGCGCTACGCCCTGGAGCAGTCCGCATTCGAGGTCCGCGTCGTCGACAGCGCCGAAGCCGCGCTCGACGAGATCCGCGACCAACTGCCGTCCATGGTGCTGCTCGACCTGATGCTGCCCGGCATGTCCGGCGCAACGCTGGCGAAGCGGCTGCGCGGCGAGGCCCGCACGCGCGAATTGCCGATCATCATGGTCACCGCGCGCGCAGAGGAGGCCGACCGCGTGCAGGGCCTCGACCTCGGCGCCGACGACTACGTCAGCAAACCCTTTTCGCCGAAGGAGCTGATCGCGCGCATCCGGGCCGTGCTGCGCCGCCGCGCGCCGCACCTGGCCGGCGATCCGGTGGAAATCGGCCCCGTGCGGCTCGATCCGGCCTCGCGTTCCGTCAGTTGCAACGGCCAGGCGGTGTCGCTGGGGCCCACCGAGTTCGAGCTGCTGCAATACCTGATGACCCACCCGAACCGCGCGCTCACCCGCGACCAGCTCTTGAACGCGCTGCGCGGCGATCACCGCTTCCTCGAAGACCGCACCATCGACGTTTACATCCGTCGCCTGCGCGCCGGCCTCGGCCCTGCGGGGGACACCCTGATCGAAACCGTGCGCGGCATCGGCTACAAGCTGACGAGCCCGCGGGAATGACCGCCGACGGCAACCTCCTGCCGCTGTTGCTGCTGCTCGTACTCGTCCTCATGCTGGGAATCGTCCTCGTTGGCCAGCTCCGCCAGCGCAATGCCCTGCGCGAGTGGCTCACCGCGCCCGACCTGCATGCCATTCCGGACGGCAGCGGCGCCTGGCGCGACATCTTTTCCCGCCTGCAGGCCTTGCGCAAGAAGGAACGCAAGCAGCATCTCGAACTCGGCAACGCGCTCGAACGTTTCCGCCTCGCGGCCCAAGCCCTCCCCGACGGCGTCATCCTGCTCGACGACCGCATGCACATCGAGTGGCTGAACGACGCGGCCTGCCGGCACTTCGCCTTCGATCCGGCGCGCGACATCGGCACGCTGGCCGGACAGCTCATCCGGCAGAGCGAATTCCACAACCTGATGGGCGCATACCGCGCGGCGCCCGGCCAGCGTTCCGCCTTGTTGCGCGCGAGCGCCAACGGCAGCGAGCGCGTCCTGTCCGTCATGTTGCTGCCCTTCGCCGATACGGGCACCCTGCTGGTGTCCACCGACGTCAGCGAACGGGTGCGCAGCGAGCTCATCCATCGCGACTTCATCGCCAACGTCTCGCACGAACTGCGCACGCCGCTCACCGTGATGACCGGCTTTCTCGAACAGTTCAACGCCCCCGACCCCCCGCAAGGGGAGGCGGCGCGCGGCTTCCACCGGCTGATGGCCGAGCAGGCCGAACGCATGAACCGCCTCGTCGCCGATCTATTGACCCTGTCGCGCCTCGAAAACAGCGACCAGCCGCCGCGCGACGAAACCGTGGATGTCCCGGCGCTGATCGAAGCGCTGCGCAGCGAGGCCCTGGCCCTCTCCGGCGGCAGGCACAGAATCGAAATCTCCGCCTCGCCCGACAAGCTGCGCGGCAGCGCCGACGAGTTGCGCAGCGCCTTCGGCAACCTCGTCTTCAACGCCGTGCGCTACACCCCGGCGGGCGGCACGATCACGCTGGCCTGGCGCCGCGTCGACGGCGCGCCGACCTTCTCGGTCGCCGACACCGGCATCGGCATCCCCGCCGAGCACATTCCGCGCCTCACGGAACGCTTCTACCGCGTCGACAAGGGACGCTCGACCGCGGCGGGCGGCACCGGGCTCGGCCTGGCGATCGTCAAGCATGTGCTCGCCCGGCATGGCGGAACTCTCAAGATCGAATCCACGCCGGGCAAAGGAAGCACCTTCGCGGCAACGCTACCCGCCGACCGCCTGATCTGAGCAACCGGCCGGCGGCGGTCGATCGGCTCTTCAAGCCGGGGCGTGGCGGAGGAATTGCAGGGGCAGTCGGCGTCGCGCAGTTTCATGGTCGCTCCCGTGGTTTGGCTTGTGCGTGTGACGCACCCTGTGCCGACCGCAACCCTTGGCGCTTCATCAAGCTGAAGCGCGGACGGCAGCGCGGCAAGAATCAACCATGACCCATGACGCATATTCGTGCGACTCGGCGCACATGACTGAACCGGGCGAGTCATTTTTTTGTCGCATTGCCCCGGTATCGTCCCCTCGTTTTCATGTGGGGATGGCTAACCCCCCCTTGGCACCTTGCATCCTTCACTCACCCCCGGGAGCTCACCTATGAACTTGACAAATCCCCTTCGCAGAACCTTTTTCGCCCTGACTCTGGCTGCCGCCGCGGCGCTGCCGGGTATCGGCTTTGCCCAGCAAGGCGACGGCAGTGCAGCGAAGCCGCTGCGGGTCGTGCTCGTGCCCGCCGACGGCGGCACCGAGGACGGCACGAAGAAAGACTTTCAACCGATTTTCTCCGCCATCGAGCAGACCTATGGCCTGAAATTCGACATCAAGGTCGGACAGAACTACGGCGCGGTGGTCGAGGCCATGTGCAATGGCGCGGCAGACATCGCCTGGTATGGTCCGGTAACGTACCTGCAAGCCCGCAGCCGCGGCTGTGCCGAGTTGCTCGCCCTGGCGGTACGCAAAGGCGAATCGGTGTACTACTCCGGCATCTTCGCCCGCAAGGATTCCGGCATCGGCTCGATCAAGGATCTCAAGGGCAAGCGCATTGCCCTGGGCGATGTGAATTCGACGTCGAGCTTCAACGTCCCGGTGGCGATGATGCTGGAGGCCGGCGTATCTCCCGCACGCGATGCAGCCGCCATCCATCTGGCCGGCAGCCACGCCAACGTGCTCAAGGCGCTGTCCGAAGGACTGGTCGATGCGGGCGGAGCGTCCTTCGATTCCTTCGAGAAGGCCGTGAACGCCAAGGCCATCGATCCGGGCAAGATCGCGGTGGTCGTCAAAAGCGCCCCGATCCCTTACCCCCCGCTGGCCATGCACCCCAGGCTTTCCGACGGCGTGAAGGCCAAGCTGCGCTCCGCGTTCGACAAAGTGGCCGAACTGCCCGGCATTTCCAAGGATCAGATCCGCGGCTACGGCGGCGGCAAGGTGGATGGCTACACCACCAAGGTCGATGAAACCGTCATGGCCAACGCCGGCAAGATGTTCGAACTGGTCACCGATCAGGTGAAGGCCGACATCATCAAGAAGTCGGCAACGCGCTGATTTGCATCCACCCGCCGCACCGGGCGCAATGGCATGTACCCGGTGCCCCGTCGTTTGGGGATTCCGCATGATCCGTTTTGATTCATTGGGCAAGACCTGGCCAGACGGGACTCGGGCCTTGACCGAAGTCACGTTGACCGTTCCGCGCGGCCAGTTCTGCGTGGTTCTCGGCCCCTCGGGCGCGGGCAAATCCACCCTCCTGCGCGCGGTGAATGGTCTGATGAAGCCCACCCAGGGCCGCGTCTTCATCGACGGCACGGAATTCACGCATGTCACGCGGCAGGAGCTGCGCCGCCGCGTCGCCATGGTGCACCAGCATTTCAACCTGTCGCCGCGCATGAGCGTCGCGGGCAACGTCCTGGCCGGCTTGCTGCCCGCCGTATCCACGCCGCGCGCCCTGCTGGCCTGGTTCAAGCCGGAGCACCGCCGCAAGGCCTGCGCCATGCTGGAACGCGTCGGCCTGGCGCCGGAGCATCTGAAGCGCCGCGCGGGAGATCTTTCCGGAGGCCAGCAGCAACGCGTCGGCGTGGCGCGCGCCTTCATGCTCGACCCCGAAGTGGTGCTGGCCGACGAGCCGGTGGCCAGCCTCGATCCGAAGATCGCCCGCGACATCCTGGGACTGATCCGGGATGCGGCGCGCGAGCGCAACGCCACGGTGATCTGCACCCTGCATCAGGTCGAGCTGGCGCGCGAATTCGCCGACCGCATCGTCGGCATGCGCGATGGCCGCGTGGTGTTCGACGGCACGCCCGCGGATTTTACCGACGAGCGCATGGCGGCGCTCTACCAGGGGGCGCAGTGGGAAGAGAGGCAGTCCGACACGAACGACCTGCCCGAACCCATGCTGCAGGCGGCCTAGGGGAACGATGGACGCCAAACCGATCCCCGTCCCGCCGCCCGGCACACGACTGGAGTGGCGGCTCGATCCACCCTTCAACGCACGGCATCTGCTGATCTCGATCCTGGCGATCGCGCTGCTGCTATTCACCGGCCATCGCGTCGAGATGGACAAGATGGTCGTCATGACGGGCGAGGCCGTGGGCAAGCTGGTCGGACTGAACGAGGAATCTCAAGTCGTGCAGGGCCTGTCCCGCGTCGCCAGCTCCATGTGGCCGCCGGTCATCGGCGAAAAGGAAGAGATAGGTCGGCTGCCCGAGCTCGATCGCGACAATTTGCCGTGGTTCAGCCGCATCGAAACGCAGGAAGTCGTCGAACGGAAGCTCAACCCCGAGACACTGCAACTGGAGCGCCACAGCGAGACGGTCGAGTACCTCGTCAAGCCGGCGGGCTATCTCTGGATCGTGTTCGTGAAGATGCTGGAGACCCTCGAGATCGCCCTCTGGGGGACGCTGCTCTCCGTGCTGCTTTCCATTCCGCTGGCCTACTACGCCGCCATCAACTACAGCCCGAACCGGTTTACCTATACCGCCGCACGAGGAACGATCAGCCTGCTGCGCGCCATGCCGGAACTGATCGTCGCGCTGTTTCTGGTGCTGGCCTACGGCTTCGGCCCCATCGCCGGCGTATTGGCGCTCGGGCTGCATGCCGCCGGTTTTTTGGGCAAGTTCTACGCCGAAGACATCGAGAACGCCGACAAGAAGCCGCAGGAGGCGCTGGAGGCCATCGGCGCCGGCAAGCTCAAGACGCTGCTGTATGGCGTCATGCCGCAGGTGGCGCCGCAGTATGTGGCCTATACCCTCTACATCCTGGATCGCAATCTGCGCATGGCGACCGTGGTGGGCCTGGTCGGGGCGGGCGGCATCGGGCAGGAGCTCAAGGGCCGTTTCGACATGTTCCAGTACGGCCACGTCATGACCATCCTGATCGCCATCTTCCTGGCCGTGTTCCTGTTGGACAAGCTCTCGGCCCGCATGCGCGCCAAGCTCATCTGAGCAGGCCGGAACCGGGGAGAATGCGACGCGCATCTTGTCTGGATATCCAAACTTCACACGGATTCGAGGTCCGCAATGAGTAGCGAACACCCTGCCGCGCCAAGCGGCAGCCCCGGCCGCGCGCAGTGGCCGCGTCTGCTCGCGGCGCTGCCGGCGCGCGAGGTGCTGGACTGCGCCAGAACGCTGGCCGCCGCTTGGCAGGTCAGCGACGTGACCCTGCCGCAGTCCGGACTGGGTCTGCTGCAACTGCGCGACAGCGCCCTGGGCGAGCCGTATTTTCTGGGCGAGATTCCGCTGGCCCGGGCCCATGTGCGCCTGACCCGCCCGAACGGCGCGAACGCGGAAGGCGCCGCGCTACTGCTGGACGACCGCGCCGGTCTCGCGCGCGCCATCGCCATCCTGGATGCGATCAAGGCCGCGCAATGGCCGGGGCATGAGCGCATCGATGCCTTGCTCGATGCGGGCGCGGTGCGCGTCGAGCAAGAGGCCGCGCTGCGCCGCGCGATGCTTGCCCGCACGCGGGTGGATTTTTCCATGCTGGGCATGCCCGACGAGGACGAGGACGATGTCGCACGCTGAACCCCATGCCGAAACCGCCTGGCAGCCAGACGCCCAGCAGCGCGTCTTCCGCTGCCTGGTGAATGCCTTTTCCTATCCCGGGCGCGTCGTCGACCTGCCGCGGGTCGGGCCCGGCGAGCCCGCGCTGCCGCGGGTGCTGGCCACGCTGGCCGACGGCGCCGTCGGGATTGCCGATCCGCATGCCCTGATTGCCGAACACGAGCGCTTGCGGCTCGAAGCCCCCGTCATGGCGCCGGAGATCTCTTCTTTCATCGTGGCGAACGCCGAGCGTGCGCCCGATTTTCAGCCCCCGCTCGGCTCGCTGGAGAACCCGGAGCATGGCGCGACCCTGATCCTGAAAGTGCGCGCCCTGGGCGTCGGCGCTCCGCTCTCCGTCGGCGGACCCGGCATCCGCGGCCAGGCGGCGTTCGCCGTGCAAGGACTCGATCCCGCCTGGCTCGCCGCGCGCGCCGGCTGGAACGCCGCCTTTCCCATGGGGGTGGATCTGCTGCTGGTCGATGAGACGCGCGTCGCGGCCCTGCCGCGCACCGCGCGCGTCCAGGCGCAAGGGGAACGCTGATGGGTTACGTTGCCATCAAGGGCGGAGCGAAAGCCATCGAAGGGGCCGCCGCAGCTCTCGAGGCCTTGCGCGCGGCCGCAGGGGCGCAGGCAACACCGCTGGACCTGTCCGCCATCGAACATCAACTCCGCCTGCTCACCTCGCGCGTCGTCTCCGAGGGCGGCCTGTACCACCCGCGCCTGGCCGCCTTGGCGATCAAGCAAATGCAGGGCGATACCCTGGAAGCCGCATTCGCCCTGCGGGCCTATCGCTCGACCAAGCCGCGACTGCTGGAAACGCCCGTGCAGGATAGCGCGCGGATGCGCGTCATCCGGCGCATCTCCAGCGCCTTCAAGGACATTCCCGGCGGCCAGATGCTGGGCCCGACCACGGATTACGCGCTGCGGCTGATGCGTCTGGAACTGGTCGACGAATCGCCGGAGCATTTCCGCGACATCGCCCGCCGCTTTTTGGACGACACGCCGCAAGCCGCGCTGCCGGACAGCTTCCCCAAGGTGCTCGACGCGCTGCGTGCGGAAGGGCTGCTGCCCCCGGCCGCGCCCCGTGCGGGCGCGGCATTCGACATCACCCGCGAGCCGCTCGTCTTTCCCGTGCCGCGCTCGGCGGCCTTGGCCACCATGGCGCGGGCCGAGACGGGCTCCTTGCTGGCGCTGGCCTATTCCAACATGCGCGGCTACGGCGACGTCCACCCGACGATCGCCGAACTGCGCGTGGGCTACCTGCCGGTGATGCTGCCGCACCCGATCACGGGCGAGCCCATCGAGGCCGGCGAAGCGCTGATGACCGAATGCGCGGTGGTCGCCATGTACGAGGGCGATCGCACCGACGGCCCGCCGGTATTCACGCTCGGCCATGGCGCCTGTTTCGGCCATAACGAAACCAAGGCCATCGCCATGGCGATTCTCGACCGCGCCCTGCAAAAAGGCATGAAAGATGGCCCGAGCAACCCTTCGGAAGACCCCGAATTCGTGCTCCTGCATGTCGATGGCATCGATTCGATGGGCTTTGCCAACCACTACAAGATGCCGCACTACGTCACCTTCCAGTCCGACATGGACCGGCTGCGCGCCACGCAAGCCAAGGCGATGCGGGCCGAAGGAACCCGCACATGAACGGCAGTTACGCATTGCCGCAAGACGAGGCGGCCTACAGCTTCGGTTTTCTCGACGAATATGCCAAGCGCGAGGTGCGCCGCGCCATCCTCAAGGCCATCTGCATTCCGGGCTATCAAACCCCCTACGCTTCGCGCGAAATGCCGATGGGGCGCGGCTTCGGCACGGGCGGCCTGCAGCTCACCCTGGCGCTGATCGGTCCCGACGACACGCTCAAGGTCATCGACCAGGGCGCGGACGATTCGGTCAACGCCGTCAATCTGCGCCGGTTCATCGAAATGACCTGCCCGGGCGTCGCCACCACCGGGTCGACGCGGCAAGCGACGCTGATCCAGTCGCGTCATCGCATCCCGGAGCTGCCGCTGACCGAAGCCCAGGTGCTGGTCTTGCAGGTGCCCTACCCCGATCCGCTGGTGGTGGTCGAGCCGTCCGAGGCCCGGCGCAAGGCCATGCACGGCGAGGCGGACTACTCCCGGCTGCTGGTCAAGCTCTACGAAGACATCGTCAAGTTCGACGAGATCACCCTCTCGCACCGTTATCCGACCCGCATCAACGGTCACTACGTCATCGACCCATCGCCAATTCCGCGCTGGGACGTGCCGAAGCTGCATCGATCGCCTGCCTTGATTCTGTTGGGCGCGGGCCGGGAAAAGAAGATTTATGCCGTGCCGCCGTACACCCGAGCCGAGCCGCTGGCCTTCGACGACGTGCCGTTTCGCATCGAGGATTTTCGCGACGCAACGGGCGCGCGCCGGGCCTGCGCGCGCTGCGGGTGCACGACGTCCTTCCTCGACGAATTCGTCGGCGATGCGGGCGCCAAGACCTATCAATGTTCGGACAGCGACTGGTGCGACGAGCAACTGCGCGCGCGCGCGATGACCGACGGGGTTGCCGCATGAAGAAGATTCTGGAAGTCGGAAACCTCGGCAAGATCTACGGGCCGGGCTGCCCCCTGTGTCTCGAAGCCACCGGGCCGGAGGCCGATACCAACCTTTGCCCGCATTGCGGCAGCGTGGTCGCCATCCACGATGTCTCCTTCGACCTCCACGAGGGCGAAATCCTTGGCGTCATGGGGGAATCGGGCAGCGGCAAGTCCACCGTGGTCAAGTGCCTATACTTTGACCAGGCGCCCTCCAGCGGCGAGGCCATCTTTTTCGACGCGGACCAGCAGCACGCGCTGTTCGCGCTGAATGCCGCCCAGCAGCGCTGGCTGCGCAACCACCGTTTCGGCATGGTCTATCAGAACCCGCATCTGGGGCTGAACTTCAACATCACCGCCGGCGGCAACATCGCCGAACGCCTGCTGATGAGCGACCTGATGGACTACGGCGCGATCCGGGAACGGGCCAAGGCGCTGCTCGCGCGCACGGAAGTCCTGCTCTCCCGGGTGGACGATCTGCCGCGCAACTTCTCCGGCGGCATGCAGCAGCGCGTGCAGATCGCCAAGGCGCTGGCGACCCGGCCGCCTCTGCTGTTCCTCGACGAAGTGACGACCGGGCTCGACCTCTCGGTGCAGGCCCGCATCCTCGACCTGATCCTGGAGATCCAGCAGGAACTGAAGACCGCCATGATCGTCGTCACCCACGATCTCGGCGTCCTCCGCCTGCTGACCGGTCGCGCCATCGTCATGAAGTACGGCCGCGTCATCGAGTCCGGCCTGACCGATCAAATCCTGGAAGACCCCCAGCACGCCTACACGCAGCGGTTGGTGGCCTCTTCCTTGTGAGGATGCCGCAATGCAAGCCCCCATTCTTCAAGTCGAACGTTACGGCAAGCGCTTCCAGTTACACGAGCAAAACAAGCTGATTCCCTCATCGCACAATGTCAGTTTCACGGTGCATGGCGGCGCGCTCACGGCCTTGATCGGCCCGACGGGCGCCGGCAAATCGTCGGTGCTCAAGGGCATCTACCGCAGCTATCTGCCCAGCAGCGGCCGCATCCTCTACCGCGACGCGCTGGGACACGAGATCGATCTGGCGCGGGCGAGCGAACACCAGGTGCTGGAACTGCGCCGCCGCGAGATCGGCTTCGTCACGCAGTTCCTCCACTGCCTGCCGCGCCAGGCCACGCTCGACGTGGTCGCCCAGCCCTTGTTCGCCCTGGGAACGGACCGACAGGAAGCCAGACAGCGCGCCGCCGAACTGCTGACGGCCTTGAATCTGCCGGAACGCCTGTGGAGCGTTTCGCCGGCCACCTTCTCGGGCGGCGAGCGTCAGCGCGTCAATCTGGCGCGCGGCTTCATCGCTCGGCCGCGCCTGTTGCTGCTCGACGAGCCGACGGCGAGCCTCGATCCGGTGACCGCCGAAAAAGCGATTGCCTTGATCGAGGGGCTGAAAGCGCAGGGCGTCGCCATGCTGGCCATCTTCCATCAGCCCGAACTGACCCGCCGCCTGGCCGACCAGGTGGTGGAGCTTGCGCCGCCGCCAGCGGTAACCGGATTGCTCAAGGAACTCGCATGAACCGCTATCTCACCGGCGCCCGCGCGGTACTGAAAACCGAAGTCATCGAAGACGCCGCCCTCCTGATCGAAGACGATGTCATCGCCGCCATCAACCCTGGCTCCGGCAACGGCGCCGAGGTCATCGACCTCAAGGGACAGACCCTGATCCCCGGCATGATCGACCTGCATTGCGACGCCCTGGAGAAAGAAGTCGAGCCGCGTCCGAACGTGCATTTCCCGCTCGATTTCGCCGCCGCCCAGGCCGACAAACGCAACGCGGCGGCGGGCGTCACCACGGTCTTCCACGCGCTGTCCTTCGCCAACGAAGAACTCGGGGTGCGCAACAATGCCTTCGCCGCTTCCGTGGCGCGTGCAGTCCATGCCTGGAACCCGCATGGCCTGATCGACAACCGCGTGCATTGCCGCTACGAGGTGACCGACCCGACCGCGCCGGAAGTCCTGCTCGAACTGATGGAGGCCGGCGAGATGCACCTGTTGTCGGTGATGGATCATTCTCCCGGCCAGGGGCAATTCAAGGACATCGCCGCTTTTCGCGACTACTTGTCCCGCACCTACAGGAAGTCTGAGGACGAACTCGACAGCCTCGTCGCCAACAAGCTCGCCCGGGCCGAGGGCGCGATGGAGCGCATCCGCAGCCTGGTCGATGCGGCAAAAGCCAGGAACATCCCCGTCGCCTCGCACGACGACGACAGCCCCGAAAAGGTCGAGACGCTGCATCGCCTGGGCGTCGGCATCTCCGAGTTTCCGATCAATCTGGAGTCGGCCCGGGCCGCCAGGGAGCGCGGAATGAGCACGGTATTCGGCGCCCCCAACGTTTTGCGCGGCAAGAGCCAGTCCGGCGCCGTGCGCGCCCTGGATGCGGTGCAGGCCGGCGTGGCCGATTGCCTGTGCGCCGACTACCATCCTGCCGCGCTGATCGTGGCCGTCTTCCGCCTGCCGGAACTGGCCGGCATCGGCTTGCCGGAGGCGGTACGCCTGGTGACCGCCAATCCGGCGCGCGCGGCCGGTCTGGACGATCGCGGCGAGATCGCCGTCGGCAGGCGCGCCGACCTGGTTTCGGTCGCTCGCATCAATGGTCTGGCGCAGGCCAGCCGGGTGTTCTGCGCCGGCCATCCGGTGTTCGAGGCGCGCTTTGACCATGGCTGAGGGCAGGCTCTTCTAACGTCATCGCGGCCATCGTGCTCACCCATTTCCACCCCGACCACGTGCAGGGGCTGCTACACCTGCGCTGGGTGCTCATGGAAACCGGGGTCGCCGATCCGATCCTCGATTGCACCTACCCGCCGAGCGAGAATCCGCGCAATCACAACGACCTGACGCGGCGACCTGACGCGGCGACCTGACGCGGGCCCTCGCCATCGCCGACCGTATCCAGCCGGAGTGGACGCGGCTGACGCACAGCGGTCACGCCATGGATGCGTGGCTCCATGAAAACACGGGGAGTCCGCTGGCGCGGATAACGATCGCCAGAGACGGCGCGGCGGGAAATTCGACGCGCCGTCCC